>DATIGQ010000109.1 GCA_035454605.1 Terriglobales bacterium | reverse complement strand
GACGCGCGCCCGGCAGTCGTTCAGCAGGTGTTCGTAGTCGTGGGGTTTCAGCAGGGTGTTCAGCGGGACGGCTACCGCGCCCATCCGGATGGCCCCGAAGAAACCGTAGGCGAAATCGGGAGTGTCGTGAAGCAGCAACGCCACCCGCTCCTCGCGGCGCACGCCCAGCGACTGGCGCAAGGCGTTCGCTAGGCGATTCACCCGCTCGAAGACTTCCCGGTAAGTGACGCGCTCCGGGCCGTATTCGATGGCCACCCGCTCGCCGCGGCCTTGCTCCAGATTGCGGTCCACGAACCAGGCGGCGACATTGAATTCCTCCGGCAGGTCGATGTGGGTTACGGACACAGTGGCGCTCGCTGGCCTCTAACCTACCCTACTCTCGTCCGATGCAACATAGCAGCCGCTTGCCTTGACAGGACTGCCGCCGGCCGCCTATAAGTAAGTGTTTACTTACTTATGTCCCGGGCCGTCCGTTATTCCGCTCCCGACCGCCGCCGCCAGATCCTGGAGGTGGCCCGCGAGCTCTTCGCCCGGCAGGGCTTTCAAGGCACCACCACACGCGCCATCGCCCGGCGCGCGGGAGTCACCGAAGCCCTGATCTTCCGTCACTTCCCCACCAAGGAGGCGCTGTATTGGGCGCTGCTGGAGCACACCTGCCAGGCCGCCCGCGCGCGCGAGCAGTTGCAGGAACGTCTGCGCCACATTCACGACGACCGGGAATTGTTCTCTACCATAGCCGAGGACATTCTGAAGCGCAATGCCGGCGACCCCGGGCGCGCCCGGCTGATGCTCTACAGCGCGCTCGAGAACCATCGCCTGGCCGGCCGCTTCTTTCATGTCCACTTCGAGGAGTTTTACGAAGCGCTGGCCCGGCACGTGGCCCGGCGCATGCGCCAGGGTCATTTTCGCCGTACCGACCCGCGCCTAGCGGCGCGCGGCTTCGTCGGCATGGTGATCTACCACTATTTGGTCCAGGAACTGTTCGGCGGGAAGCGCTATCGTCAGTTTTCGGATGCCCAGGTGAGCCGGACTTTGGCCGATATCTGGCTGGCGGGCATGGAACGAAATGGATGCGACGCTCCCCGCCGGCCCACATCGAAACACTAACCATGTTCTGTGGATTCATGCCGATGATCACACCACGCGCTAGCCGCCAGGCCATCCTGCCCGCGCTCGCAATCACTCTTCTTCTCGCTGGCTGCTCGAAGCAGCAGGCCGCGCCGGCGTTGGCTGCGGCTCCGGTGACGGTGGCCCGCGTGGAGCAGAAGAGCATGCCGGTCGAGCTTGCGGCGATCGGGACAGTCGAGCCCACCTCCACCGTTGCCATCAAGTCGCAGGTGGCGGGAGAACTTACCGGCGTTCACTTCACCGAAGGCCAGGATGTCCGCGCCGGACAGTTGTTGTTCACCATCGACCGCCGTCCCCTGGAGGCGGAGCTGCGGCGCGCCGAGGCCAGCCTGGCCCGGGATGAAGCCCAGCTCAAGAACGCCCAGACCCAGGCCACACGTTATACGCGCCTGGTGGAAGAAGGCGTGGTCGCCAAGGAACAGTTCGACACCATCGTGGCTAACGCGGAAGCCCTGGATGCCGCCGTGCGCGCCGATCGAGCTGCGGTGGAAAACGCCAAGGTCAACCTTGCCTACACCACCATCTATTCGCCGATGGACGGCCGCACCGGAAGCCTGATGGTGCACCGCGGCAACGTGGTCAAGGAGAACGACGAGAAATCGCAGTTGGTGATCATCAACCAGATCACGCCCATCTACGTGAGTTTTGCCTTGCCGGAGCAGAGCCTGGCGGAAATACGCCGTTACATGGCCGAGGGCAAGCTCGTCGTGCACGCCACGATTCCACAGGACTCGGGTCCGGCCGTGGAGGGCTTGGTCAATTTCGTGAACAATGAAGTGGACCGTGCCACGGGCACGATCCGTTTGAAAGCCACTTTTCCCAATCAAGACCGCCGCCTGTGGCCGGGCCAGTTCGTCGATGTCCGTCTGAAGTTGACCGCGCAGCCGGATGCCATCGTCATCCCCGCGCAGGCCGTCCAGTCGGGGCAGCAAGGTGATTTTGTGTTTGTCGTCAACTCCGATCAGACGGCTGACAGCCGCCAGGTCAAAGTAGCTCGCGTGCAAGACGGTCAAGCCGTCATTGCGCAAGGCCTTGCGGTCGGCGAAACCGTGGTTACCGACGGCCAGATCCGCCTGGTGCCCGGCGCCCGCGTGGAAATCAAGAACCCGCCGCAGACCAGCCAGGAGCGGCAGCCATGAACGTTGCCGAGCTCTTCATCCGGCGCCCGGTCACCACCACGCTGGTGATGCTGGCGGTGCTGATCTTCGGGGTCATGGGCTATCAGCGCCTGCCGGTCAGCGACCTGCCCAACGTCGACTTCCCCACCATCCTGGTGAACGCCAGCCTTCCGGGCGCCAGCCCGGAGACCATGGCGTCTGCGGTGGCTACGCCGCTGGAGCGGCAATTCTCCACCATCGCCGGCCTCGACAGCATGACTTCTACCAGCGGACTGGGGTACAGCTCCATCACGTTGCAGTTCACCCTGAGCCGCGACATCGATGCCGCCGCGCAGGACGTACAGGCTGCCATCGCCAAGACGCAGTCGCAGCTTCCGCGCGACATGCCCGCGCCACCTTCCTATCAGAAGGTGAACCCCGCCGACCAGCCCATCCTTTATCTGGCGCTCAGCTCGCCGACCTTGCCGCTCTCCACCGTGGACGAGTACGCGCAGACCTTCGTGGCGCAGCGCATCTCCATGGTCAGCGGCGTCGCCCAGGTGCAGGTCTACGGATCGCAGAAGTACGCCGTGCGCGCCCAGCTCGATCCGCGCGCTCTGGCCACCCGCCAGATCGGCATCAACGAGATCGCCGACGCCGTCCGCGGCGGCAACACCAACCTTCCCACGGGCACGCTGTGGGGACGCTACCAGGCGTTCACGCTGCAGACCAACGGGCAGCTTACCCAGGCTTCCGCCTACCGGCCGCTGGTGGTGGCCTACCGCAACGGCTCGCCGGTCCGCCTGGAGGAACTCGGCCGGGTCATCGACAGCGTCGAGAACGACAAGGTCGCTAGCTGGTTCCAGGGCACGCGGGCCATCGTGCTGGCGGTTCAACGTCAGCCGGGAACCAACACCGTGGAGGTCGTGGACGCCATCCGCACCTTGTTGCCCACCTTCCGCGCGCAAATGCCGGCCTCGATCACCCTTGCCATCCTGTATGACCGCTCGGCCACGATTCGCGAGTCCGTGCACGACGTCAAGTTCACCTTGGTGTTGACCATGGCCCTGGTCATCCTGGTGATCTTCCTCTTCCTGCGGAATTTTTCAGCTACGGCCATCCCTGCGCTGGCGGTGCCGCTTTCCGTGGTCGGCACTTTCGCCGTCATGTACCTGCTGGGCTTCAGCCTGGACAACCTGTCGCTCATGGCGCTGACGCTCTCGGTGGGCTTCGTGGTGGATGATGCCATCGTCATGCTGGAGAACATCGTGCGCCACATGGAGATGGGCAAGAAGCCTTTCCAGGCGGCGCTGGAGGGCTCGAAGGAAGTCAGCTTCACCATCCTGTCGATGACCATTTCGCTGGTCGCCGTGTTTCTGCCCGTGCTTTTCCTGGGCGGCATCATCGGACGCCTGCTGCACGAGTTCGCGGTGACCATCGGCGTCGCCATTCTCATCTCCGGCGTGGTCTCGCTCAGCCTCTCGCCCATGATGTGCAGTCGCTTCCTGCGCCCGCCCACCAGCCAGCACGGCCGGGCTTACATGCTCTTCGAGCGCATGTTCGACCGCCTGCTCTCCGGCTACGACCGCAGCCTGGTCTTCGTCATGCGGCATCGCTTCGCGACCATGATGGTCTCGCTCGCGCTGCTAGTGGCCACCGTGTATCTCTTCATCGCCATCCCCAAGGGTTTTCTGCCCAGCGAAGACACCGGCAGCGTCTTCACCTTCACAGAAGCACGGGAGGGCATTTCTTTTGAGGATATGAAGGAGCACCAACTGAAGATGGCTGCCATCCTCCAGGCGCAGCCGGAGGTTTCCACCACCTTCTCCGCCATGGGCGGAGGCGGCAGCGCCGCGGCTAACAACTCCGGCCGCATCTTCGTCCGCTTGAAGCCGCGCAGCGAACGGGCGCACGTCGATGAGTTGATCGAAAAGTGGCGCCCCCAACTGGCCAGTGTTCCCGGCATCCGGGCTTTCATGCAGAACCTGCCGCCCATCCGCATCGGCGGCCAGCTCACCAAGAGCCAGTACCAGTTCACTCTGCAGAGCCCCGACACCAATGAGCTCTACCAGTACGCTCCTCAGCTCGAGGACAAGTTGAAGGAACTGCCCGGACTGCAGGACGTCACCAGCGATCTGCAGATCAAGAATCCGCAGGTGAACGTGGAGATTGACCGTGACAAGGCCGCCTCCCTGGGCGTGACCGCCGCCCAGGTGGAAGAAGCGCTGTACACCGCCTACGGCTCGCGCCAGATCTCCACCATCTACGCGCCCAACAACCAGTACCGCGTCATTATGGAGCTGCTGCCGGAGTACCAGGCTGACCCGGCAGCGCTCTCCATGCTCTATGTGCGTTCCTCTACTGGGCAGCTGATTCCCCTCAACGCTGTCGCCAGCCTGGCGCGCAACGTCGGCCCACTGACCGTCAATCACCTGGGCCAGCTTCCGGCGGTGACCCTCTCCTTCAACCTGAAGCCCGGTGTGTCCCTGGGCGAGGCGGTCAGCACGGTGGAGAGCGTGGCGCGCCAGACGCTGCCGGCCACCATCAGCACCAGCTTTCAGGGCACGGCGCAAGCGTTCCAGGCTTCCTTACAGGGACTCACGCTGCTGCTCCTCATGTCGGTCGTGGTCATCTACCTGGTGCTGGGAATCCTGTATGAAAGCTTCATCCACCCCATCACCATTCTTTCGGGGCTGCCTTCCGCCGGCCTGGGAGCGCTGGTCACCCTCATGCTGTTTCGCAGCGACCTGAATCTCTACGCCTTCGTGGGCGTGATCATGCTTGTGGGCATCGTGAAAAAGAATGCCATCATGATGATCGACTTCGCTCTGGACGCGCAGCGCAACGCCGGCAAGGACGCCGCCGAAGCCATCTATTACGGCGCGCTGGTGCGCTTCCGTCCCATCATGATGACCACCATGGCGGCGCTCATGGGCACGCTGCCCATCGCCCTGGGCTACGGCGCCGGCGCCGAAGCGCGGCAACCCTTGGGCCTGGCCGTGGTAGGAGGCCTGCTGGTCTCGCAGCTCCTTACGCTCTACATCACCCCTGTCTTCTATACCTACATGGAACAGTTTGTAGCCTGGTTGCGTGGCGAAAGGAAGCTGCGGCCGGTGGCGGCAGCGCCCCAGCCCGCAGAAACCCTGGCCGCCCTCGGCGACCCCGCACACCACGACTAGGACCTGCCCGGAACCCGGCACTCGATCCCCGGGCGAACTGCCGAACGCAACCTGCCTGCTATAATCTCGTGTTTTCGTCGCCGCCTGTGTTGCGGCACTGTGTACTCCTGACGATCGGACCGAGAAACTTGCCGTTCAACCGCACGGCCCGGCGGACCGGGACGCGCACAACGGAATCGCCCGTTCGATGTCGCAGATCTTCCATCGCAGCACGAACACCATCTCGCGGCTGACCATCTACGGAGCCGTGTTCGTGCTGGCTTCGCTGGCCTGGACCATGGCCGAAGTGCAGCGCTCAGGTTACGTCACGCGCGAGGGCGACGCGCGCGAGCAGAAGCCGCCCTTCAGCCACCAACACCACGTGGCCGGACTGGGCATCGATTGCCGCTATTGCCACACTTCCGTCGAGACTTCGAATTTCGCCGGCATCCCGCCCACCCGCACCTGCATGGGCTGCCACTCGCAGATCTGGAATAACGCTCCCATGCTCGAACCGGTGCGCGAAAGTTTCCGCACCGGCAACCCGCTGGTGTGGACGCGTGTGTACGACCTGCCGGACTTCGCTTATTTCGACCACAGCATCCACGTGGCCAAGGGCGTGGGCTGCACTACCTGTCACGGCTCCATCCAGAACATGGC
The DNA here is from genome assembly GCA_035454605.1 of Terriglobales bacterium. Classification (NCBI taxonomy): domain Bacteria; kingdom Pseudomonadati; phylum Acidobacteriota; class Terriglobia; order Terriglobales; species Terriglobales bacterium. The sequence continues at coordinate 12,728 of DATIGQ010000109.1, read as the reverse complement.
CCTGACCTACCAGGCGGTCTCGCTGCAGATGGAGTGGTGCCTGGCGTGCCATCGCGCGCCGGAGCAATTCCTGCGGCCCAAATCGGAAGTGTTCAGCGTGGCCTACGAGCCGCCGGTCGTGGGCAAGCCGGTGACCGTCGCCGGACAACGGTTTGAAAGCCAGCCGGAACTCGGCCGCTGGCTGAAACGCGAGTACAAGATTCGCAGCGCGCAGGACCTCACCAGTTGCAGCATCTGTCATCGCTAACGGAAGACAGAGAGGAAGAGTAAAAGGACCAGGGAGTGGCGGACGGGGGGAACAAATCGACGCGCTGTGCGGCAGAACGCATGAAACCCCCGCCTCCCCGCGAGAAGCCGTTGGAGCTGGCTGAGGTGCGCGCGCGTTTGCAGGCAGCGCGCGGCCCGCTCTATTGGCGGAGCCTGGAAGAACTCGCGGCCACGCCTGAGTTCCACGATTTGCTCCACCGCGAATTCCCGCGCCACGCCACGGAGTGGGACGATACCGTCTCCCGCCGGCGCTTCCTTGAGGTCATGGCGGCGTCGTTGGCGCTCGCCGGCTTGAGCGGCTGCACCCGGCAACCCACGGAAACTATCGTTCCCTATGTGCGCCAGCCGGAGGAGATTGTCCCCGGCAAGCCGTTGTTCTACGCCACCGCCATGACGCTTTCCGGCGTCGCCCTGCCGCTCCTGGCGGAGAGCCACATGGGCCGGCCCATCAAGCTGGAAGGCAATCCCGAGCACCCGGCCAGCCTGGGTGCGACCGATATTTACGCCCAGGCTTCCATCCTCGGCCTTTACGACCCCGACCGCTCACAAACCTTGCTGCATTTGGGCGAGGTCCGGCCTTGGACCTCCTTCTTGGGCTCGATGCGTGGGCCCATGGCCATCCAGAAGACCACCGGTGGTGCCGGACTTCGCATCCTCACGGAAACGGTCTCTTCGCCCACCCTCGCGTGGCAGATCGCCTCGTTGCTCAAGGATTTTCCCAACGCAAAGTGGCATCAGTACGAGCCCGTAAATCGGGACAACGCGCACAAGGGCGCCGTGGCGGCGTTCGGGCAGATGGTGGACGCACAGTACCGCTTCGACAATGCCGACGTCATTGTCTCGCTCGACGCCGATTTTCTCTCCAGCGGCTACCCCGGCTTCGTGCGCTACGCCCGCGACTTCGCCAAGCGCCGCAAGCTCGAAGGCGGCAACACGAAGATGAGCCGCCTGTACGCCGTCGAAAGCACGCCCACCAACACGGGCGCAGCAGCGGATCATCGGGTCGCGATTCGGGCCTTCGAAGTAAAGGATTTTGCCCACGCGCTCGCGACTGCCTTGGGAATCCAGTCCGGTACAGTGCCCGCGAAGCGAGAGAAATGGATCTCGGCTATCGCCAGTGATTTGCAGGCTCACCATGGCGCTTCCTTGGTCATCGCTGGCGAAGGTCAGCCGCCGGTGGTGCATGCGCTCGCTCACGCTATCAACGAGTCGCTGGGCAACGTGGGCCATACAGTCATCTACACCGATCCACTGGAGGCCAGCCCAGTGATGCAAGCCGACTCCCTGCGCGAGCTCGTGCGCGACATGGAAGCCGGCAAGGTCGACTTGCTGGTCGTTCTTGGTGGTAATCCGGTGTTCAACTCGCCCGTCGACATTGATTTCGCCAAGCATCTGCACAAGGTCGGCTTGCGCGTGCACCTGGGCCTCTATCACGACGAGACCGCCGCGCTCTGCCACTGGCACGTGCCCGAAACGCACTACCTCGAATCCTGGGGCGACGCCCGCGCCTACGACGGCATGGTCAGCATCGTGCAGCCGCTGATTGCCCCGCTTTACGACGGCAAGACGTCGCATGAGGTGCTGGCCGCGCTCACCGACCGCCCCGACCGCTCCGCCTATGAGATTGTCCGCGAGTACTGGAAGACGCAACACACCGGCGCCGACTTCGAGCTGTGGTGGCGGCGCTCCCTGCACGATGGATGGATAGCGGGCACTGCATTCGGGGAGCGTTCGGTCAAGCACCGACTCGCAGGCTTCGAGCCCTTGGAGAGTTCGGCCCCCATGGGTCTCGAACTCGGCTTCCGCCCCGATCCTTCCGTCTACGACGGCCGCTTCGCCGGCAACGGATGGCTTCAGGAGCTGCCCAAGCCGCTCACCAAACTCACCTGGGAGAACGCGGCTTTCCTCAGTCCCAAGACCGCCGAAGCGAAAGGACTGAAAACCGGAGATGTGGTCGAGCTCGACTTTGAAGGACGCAGGGCCCAAGCACCGGTGTTCATCCTGCCCGGCCAACCGGAGGACTCCGTATGCGTCCATCTCGGGTACGGGCGTCACCGCGCCGGAAGAGTCGGCTCGAACATCGGATTCAATGCCTATGCGCTGCGAACTTCGGGCTCTTCATGGTTCGGAGGCAACCTGCGCATCGAACCGGCGCGTGAACACCACGAACTTTCCGTCACTCACGGTCACTGGAACATGGAGGGACGCGACCTGGTGCGCGCCTCCACGCTTCCCGAGTATGTGGAGAATCCCCACGTGGCGCACGAACGCCACGAGGAGCCTGCGCCCGGGCTGACGCTTTATCCCGGCCACAAGTACGAGGGCAACGCCTGGGGCATGGCCATCGATCTGAACTCCTGCATCGGCTGCAACGCCTGTGTGATGGCCTGCCAGTCGGAGAACAACATCCCGGTGGTCGGCCGCGAGCAGGTCATGCGGCAACGCGAAATGCACTGGATCCGCATCGACCGCTACTTCGAAGGCTCGCTCGACGATCCACAGATCTACTTTCAGCCCGTTCCTTGCATGCAGTGTGAGAACGCGCCCTGTGAGCCGGTGTGCCCGGTGGGCGCGACCGTGCACAGCTCCGAGGGTCTGAACGACCAGGTCTACAACCGCTGCGTCGGCACGCGCTACTGTGCCAACAATTGCCCTTACAAGGTCCGGCGTTTCAACTTCCTGCTCTACCAGGATTTCGAAACCCCCAGCCTCAAGCTGATGCGCAACCCCGACGTCACGGTGCGCAGCCGTGGCGTGATGGAAAAGTGCACCTACTGCGTGCAGCGCATCAATGCCGCGCGCATCACGGCGGAGAAGGAAGACCGGCCCATTCAGGATGGCGAAGTGCAGACCGCCTGCCAGCAGGCCTGCCCCGCCGGCGCCATCATCTTCGGCAATATCAACGACAAGAACAGCCGCGTCGCCCGGCTGAAGCAGGAAGCGCGCAACTACGGCCTGCTCGCCGAGCTGAATACCCGCCCGCGGACCACGTATCTGGCCGCGGTGCGCAACCCCAACCCCGCGCTGGCCGCGGCGGAGAAGAAGGCGTGATGGACGAGCCCATCCAGGCCGAAGCGCGCAGCATCCCACGCCGGGCGCCGGTGATCGAGCCCGGGCACACCTTCGCCTCGGTCACAGACAAGATCAGCGCCATCGTGCTGCGCCGCAAGACCTCGCGCGGCTGGGTACTGGGCTTCGCCATCGCCTTTCTCCTCGCCAACGCAATGCTCCTCTCCATCGGCTACCTGGTCCTGAAGGGCACGGGGATCTGGGGTCTCAACGCGCCTGTAGGCTGGGGCTTCGCCATCATCAATTTTGTCTGGTGGATCGGCATCGGACACGCCGGCACGCTCATCTCCGCCATCTTGCTGCTGTTGCGGCAGAGCTGGCGCACTTCGATCAACCGATTCGCCGAAGCCATGACGTTGTTCGCCGTGGCCTGCGCCGGCATCTATCCTGCCATCCACGTCGGCCGGCCCTGGGTGGCCTACTGGCTCTTTCCTTATCCCAACACCATGGGGGTATGGCCGCAGTTCCGCAGCCCGCTCATCTGGGACGTGTTTGCCGTCTCCACCTACGCCACCGTGTCGCTCATGTTCTGGTTCGTGGGCCTGATCCCCGACCTGGCCACCTTGCGCGACCGCACCACCAACCGCTATGCGCGGATCATCTACGGCATCCTGGCGATGGGCTGGAGGGGCTCCGCCAGGCACTGGCATCGCTACGAAACTTGCTATCTGCTGCTGGCCGGGCTGGCCACGCCCCTGGTGGTCTCCGTCCACACCGTCGTGAGCTTTGACTTCGCCATCGGCATTATTCCCGGCTGGCACACCACCGTCTTTCCGCCGTACTTCGTCGCCGGCGCCATCTACTCCGGATTCGCCATGGTCATGACCCTGGCCATTCCCATCCGCGCCGTCTACGGTCTGGAAGATTTCATCACCATGCGCCACCTCGAAAACATGGCCAAGGTGATGCTCGCCACCGGACTCATCGTCGGCTATGGCTACATGATGGAAACCTTCATGGCCTGGTACAGCGGCAGCACCTACGAGTGGTTCATGATCGTGAACCGCATGACCGGCCCCTACGCGCCCTTGTACTGGCTGCTGATCGCCTGCAACATCCTGCTTCCGCAGGTGCTGTGGATCCACAAGGTTCGCACTCACGTGCTTTCGTTGTTCGTCGTCTCGTTGATCGTCAACACCGGCATGTGGTTGGAGCGTTTCATCATTGTGGTCACCAGCCTGCATCGCGACTTCCTGCCGTCGTCCTGGGGCATGTACTGGCCCACCTTCTGGGATTGGTCCACCTACATCGGCTCCATCGGGCTGTTCCTCTCGCTGCTCTATTTGTTTATCCGCTTCCTGCCCATGATCTCGATCTTCGAAATGCGCACCATCCTGCCTGAGGCGGAGGTGAAAGAGTGAAGAAGCCTCCCATCTACGGACTGCTGGCCGAGTTCGACTCGCCCACCGCCATCGTGATGGCGGCGCGCCGCGCCTACGAAGCCGGATACCGCAAGATGGACGCCTACACCCCCTTCCCCATCGAAGAGCTGACCGAAGCCATCGGTTTCCACCACACCCGCCTGCCTGCCATCGTGCTGGGAGGTGGAATCATCGGCGGCCTCGGCGGATACGCGCTGCAGTACTGGGTTTCCGTCATCGAGTATCCGTTGATCGTGGGCGGCAAGCCCTTCCACTCCTGGCCTGCGTTCATCCCCGTCACCTTCGAGACCACGGTGCTGGTCGCGGCGCTTTCCGCGGTGCTGGGCATGCTGGCTCTGAACGGCCTGCCCATGCCCTATCACCCGGTCTTCAACGTGCCGGAATTCGCCCTCGCCAGCAACAACCGCTTCTTCCTTTGTCTGGAAGCCGCAGACGACCGGTTCGATCCTGACGCGTCGCGCCGGTTCCTTGAAAGCCTGGCACCGAGCGGCGTCTGGGAGGTGCCGCATTAGCACCCTGCGCCAATCCGTCCTCGCCCGTCTGCCGGCCGCCGCTGTTGCGCTGGCATGCGTGGTGGCGCTCGGCGGCTGCCGCCAGGACATGCATGACCAGCCCAAGTACATCCCGCTGCGCTCCAGCGACTTTTTTGCGGACGGCCGCTCGGCGCGCCCGCCCGTGGAGGGCACGGTCGCCCGCGGCCAGCTCCGCGACGACGTCCATCTCTACACCGGCATGATCGACGGCAAGCCGGCCGAGACTTTTCCCTTTCCGGTGACGCGCGAAATTCTGGAACGCGGACGCGAGCGTTTCAACTCCATCTGCGCGCCCTGCCATGCCCGGCTGGGCGACGGCAACGGCATCATCGTGCAGCGTGGCTATCGCCGGCCGCAATCGTTCCATATCGACCGCCTGCGTAAGGCTCCTGTCGGTTACTACTTCGACGTCATGACGCGCGGCTTCGGCGCCATGCCCGACTACGCCCCGCAAGTCACGCCCCAGGACCGCTGGGCCGTCGCCGCCTATATTCGCGCCCTCCAGTTGAGCCAGGCCGCCACGCTCGAGGATGTTCCTGCGGAAGAACGCAGGCGATTGGAACAGACCCGTGGCGAGGGCATGACGCCGACGCCCGAAGCCCAGCCAGCCGCCACTCCCGGAGGTAATTCGCGATGAGCGCCGCCCCACGCTTCGCGAACCTGGACTTCACCCCGCCACCCGTCCTGGAGTCCATCCAGAAGCGCTCGCTCATCATCGGCGCCGCGGTGCTGGTGTTGTGCGGTATCGGCTGGGGGATGAACGCCGACAGGTTCTTCCGCTCCTATCTCGTGGGCTACATGCTGTGGCTGGGCATCAGTCTCGGCTGCTTCGCTTTTCTGCTGGTGCAGCATCTCTCCGGCGGAGGCTGGGGGCTGGTGATCCGCCGCGTGCTCGAGGCCGCCTCCAGCACTCGCGTCTTCCTCTTCATGGCCGTGCTCTTCCTGCCGGTCGTGATGGGCATGGGCCGGCTCTATGAGTGGACCCATGCGGACCGCGTCGCGCAGGACCACCTGCTCGCCCACAAGGCTGCTTATCTGAACACCGGATTCTTCCTCGCCCGCGCGGCTTTCTACTTCGCCGTGTGGCTGCTGTGGTCGCGCCTGCTCGCCGTCTGGTCCGAACGTCAGGATAAGAGCGACGACGTTCTGGTGCGCGCCCGCTTGCAGTTCATCAGCGGCCCCGGCCTCCTGCTTTACGGCCTCACGGTCACCTTCGCCGCCGTGGATTGGGTGATGTCGCTCGACCCGCATTGGTTCTCCACTATCTACGGCATGCTGTTCATGGCCGGCCAGGGCATCAGCGCCATGTGCTTCGTCATCGCCATGGGCGTCCTGCTCACCAAATACCGGCCCATGTCGGAGATCATGCGTCCCGACCATTTCCACGATTTGGGCAAGCTCATGCTGGCCTGCGTCATGCTGTGGGCGTACTTCGCCTTCTCGCAGTTCCTCATCATCTGGTCGGGAAACCTGGCCGAGGAAATTCCCTGGTACATTCGCCGCCTGGATGCCGGCTGGCAGTTCGTGGCGCTCGCGCTGATCCTGTTCCACTTCGCCCTCCCCTTTCTGTTGCTGCTTTCACGCGACCTCAAGCGGCATGGGCGGCGTTTGGTGCGCGTGGCCATCCTTCTGCTGGCCGTGCGCCTGGTGGACCTGTTCTGGATGGTTGCGCCCAATTTCCCGGAGGCGCAGCACGGCGTTCAGTTCCACTGGTTGGACGTGGCCGCCCCGGTCGGCATCGGCGGCATCTGGATGTTTGCTTTTGTCTGGCAGTTGCGTGGGCGGCCTCTGGTGCCGCTCTACGACCCACGCCTGAAGGACGTATTGGAATCCGAACATGCAGCCCACTGAGCCCAATTCGCAGGAAACGCCGCGCGTCGAGGCGACCGACATCAGCGCCCGCCCCGTCCTGCTGTTTGGCGTGGCCATGCTCATCGCCGCCGTAGTCATATCGGCCGTGTTGTGGGCGCAGTTCCAGTATCTCGACCGCGCTGCCGGGCGCCGCGATCCGGAAGAGGATCCCATCCTCTCCGAGATGCGCCGGAAGCAGCCGCCCTCGCCCGGTCCGCGCGATCCGGTCGCGGAGTTCCCGCAACCGCGCCTGCAGTCCAACGCGGTCGCCGAACTGGATCTTTTCCGCTTCACGGAACAGCGCAAGCTCGCGACCTATGGCTGGGTGGACCCGAAGGCCGGCGTCGTATGGATCCCTATCGAGCGCGCCATCGAGCTGACCGCCGAGCGTGGTCTGCCCGTGCGGCCGCAAGCGCAGGAAACGCAGAAAACGAAATGAACGTGTCTCTACAGTCCGCAATCCGCATGCTGGTGATGGTTCTGGTTCTCTCTCCCGCGTTGCCGGCGCAGCAGCCGGACACCGGTCCGCCACAGTCCGCGCTCCCGCCGCTGCTTGAGCAGGTGGGCATTGACCAGAAGCTGGACCAGAGCGTGCCGCTCGATCTCGCCTTCCGCGACGAAGCCGGACGCTCGGTCACGCTCGGCCAGTACTTCGGCAAGCGGCCGGTGCTGTTCTCCCTCGTCTATTACACCTGCCCCATGCTGTGCAGCCAGGTGCTTAGCGGCACCACCAGCGCCTTGAGCGTGCTGAAGCTCGAGCCCGGCCGCGATTTCGAGATCGTCAGCGTGAGCATCAACCCGCACGAAACGCCCGCCGACGCCGCCCGGAAAAAGGAAGAGGTCATCGCCCGCTACCACCGCTCTGGCGCCGCTGCGGGCTGGCACTTCCTCACCGGCGAGCAGCCGTCCATCGACGCGCTGGCCAAAGCCGTCGGCTTCCGCTATGCCTACGACCCCAAGACCGGCCAGTACGCTCACGCCAGCGCCATCATGGTGCTCACGCCCGAGGGCCGCATCGCCCAGTACCGCTTCGGCATCGAGTACTCGCCCAAGGACCTGCGCCTGGGACTGGTTGAAGCCTCCGAAAACAAGATCGGCAACCTGGTGGACCAGGTGCTGCTCTATTGCTACCACTTCGATCCAACCGCGGGACGTTACACCGCCGTGGCCATGAACATCCTCCGTCTGGCGGGCGCCGCCACGGTACTGATCCTGGGCACGTTCATCTTCGTCATGCTCCGTCGCGACGCGGCGCATTCGCGCATGGGAGCGGGGGGATAACCGTGGGCTTCGACCTTCCGCTCTTTCCCGACCAGGCGTCCACCATGGCGACGCGCGTGGATTATCTCTATTTCTATCTGCTCGCGGTTTCCGCCTTCTTCACCATCCTCATCACCGCGATGTTGATTTTCTTCGCCATTCGCTATCGCCGCTCCAGGCACCCGCACGCCGTGCCCATTGAGGGTTCTACCAAACTGGAACTGGCCTGGACCGGCATACCGCTGATGATCGCCATGTCCATGTTCGTGTGGGCGGCCAATGTTTTCTTTGCCATGAATCGCCCTCCCCGCGGCGCGCTGGAGATCTATGCCGTCGGCAAACAGTGGATGTGGAAGTTCGAGCACGTGGGCGGCCAGAGGGAGATCAACGAGCTGCATGTTCCCGTGGACCGCGACGTCAAGCTCACCATGATCTCCCAGGACGTCATCCACAGCATGTTCTTCCCGGCCTTCCGTGTGAAACAGGACGTGCTACCCAACCGCTACACCACCATCTGGTTCCGTCCCACCAAGGTCGGCCGTTATCACCTGTTCTGCGCCGAATATTGCGGCACCAAGCACTCCGGCATGATCGGTCACGTGGTGGTGATGGAACCGGCGCAGTACCAGGTCTGGCTGGCCGGCGGCGCCCAGGGCGGGTCGCTCACAGCCTCGGGCGAGCGCCTCTTCCGCGAGCTCGCCTGCGACACCTGCCACCGGCCGGATACCGGCGCCCGCGGCCCCGATCTGGCGGGCCTGTTCGGCAAGCCGGTGAAGTTCGCGGCCGGTGGTTCGGCGGTGGCCGACGAAACCTACATCCGGGAGTCCATCACCAACCCGGCCGCCAAGGTGGTCGAGGGCTACCAGCCCATCATGCCCACTTTCCAGGGACAGATCAGCGAAGAAGGACTGCTGCAACTGGTGGCCTACATCAAGTCGCTGCAGACGCAGAAGCCGGCGGAAGCGCCCGGCGCCCCGCCGGCCGCGGCCGCTCCGCCACCCAGAGGAACGCAATGAGTACCGCCGTCACCACCGCCGAATCCATCCATCGCCGCCGGCACTATCTCAACGCCGACTACGGCATCCGCTCCTGGCTGTTGACCACGGACCACAAGCGCATCGCGCTGCTCTACCTGTTCTCCATCACGTTCTTCTTCGCCCTCGGCGGCTTGTTTGCCGTCCTCATTCGCCTGGAATTGCTCACGCCCGCCGGTGACATGATGACCTCGGACACCTACAACAAGGTCTTTACCATGCACGGCATCATGATGGTGTTCTTCTTCTTGATCCCCTCGGTGCCGGCGACGCTGGGTAATTTCCTTATTCCCATGATGATCGGCGCCCGTGACCTGGCGTTCCCCAAGCTCAACCTCGCCAGTTGGTACCTGTTCATGGTTGGCGGCATGTTCGCGATGTACTCGGTCGTCACCGGCGGCATCGACACCGGCTGGACCTTCTACACGCCCTTCTCCACCACCTATTCGAACACCAAGGTCATTCCGGCCGCACTCGGCATCCTCATCGCGGGCTTCTCTTCCATCTTCACCGGGCTCAACTTCATCGTCACCGTGCATCGCATGCGCGCGCCGGGGCTCACCTGGTTCCGCCTGCCGCTGTTCGTCTGGGCCAACTACGCCGCCAGCCTTATCATGGTGCTGGGCACCCCGGTACTGGCCATCACCATCGTGCTGGTCTTCCTGGAGCGCGCCTTCCACATCGGCATCTTCGACCCGCGCCTGGGTGGCGATCCCATCCTTTTCCAGCATCTCTTCTGGTTTTATTCGCACCCGGCTGTCTACATCATGATCCTGCCCTCGATGGGCGTGATGAGCGAGCTGATATCGGCCTTCTCCCGCAAGCGCATCTTCGGTTACACCTTCGTCGCGTTTTCCAGCGTCGCCATCGCCGTGTTCGGTTTCCTCGTCTGGGGACACCACATGTTCGTCAGCGGCCAGTCTGTTTACGCCGCCATGGTCTTCTCGATTCTCAGCTACCTGGTCGCGATCCCCTCCGCGGTGAAGGTCTTCAACTGGACGGCCACGCTTTACAAGGGCTCGGTCTCCTACCAGACGCCCATGCTGTACGCCTTCGGCTTCCTGGGGTTGTTCACCATCGGCGGGCTGACAGGTTTGTTCCTCGCCGCGCTGGGCGTGGACGTGCACGTCACCGACACCTACTTCGTCGTCGCCCATTTCCACTACATCATGGTGGGCGGCGTCATCATGGGCTATCTCGGCGGCCTGCACTTCTGGTGGCCGAAGATCACCGGCCGCCTCTACCCCGAGGGCTGGGCCAAGCTCTCGGCACTGGTCATCTTTTTGGGTTTCAACCTCACGTTCTTCCCGCAGTTCGTTCTCGGCTATCTGGGGATGCCGCGTCGCTATCACGCTTATCCCGAGGAGTTCCAGGTGCTCAACGTGATGTCCAGCGCCGGTGCTTCCATTCTCGCTGTTGGCTATCTGTTGCCCCTGTTCTACCTGCTGTGGTCCATGCGCTATGGCCCCGAGGCCGGGCCCAACCCGTTCGACGCCCGAGGATTGGAATGGCAAATGGCCTCGCCTCCGCCTACGCACAACTTCGAGCAGGTTCCCATCGTCTCCGAAGAGGCTTACGCCTACCACACCGCTCAGGAGGTGCCGGTTGCAGGATAGCCACACCACCGCGGCGCATCATCCCGCCTTCCAGCACCACTTCGAGACCATGGAGCAGCAGCGCCAGGCTTCCACGCTCGGCATGTGGCTGTTCCTCATCACGGAGATTTTGTTCTTTGGCGGTATGTTCACCGTCTACCTGGTCTACCGCAACTGGTACTTCGCCTCCTTCGCGGCCGGAAGCCTCACGCTCGATGTGACCCTGGGCACGTTCAATACCGTCGTTCTCATCGGCAGCAGTCTCACCATGGCGCTCGCGGTGCATGGCGCGGAAACCGGCAAGCGCGGCATGCTGGTCGGTTTCTTGATCCTCACCATCCTGCTGGGCGCGACGTTCCTCGGCGTCAAGGCGGTCGAGTACACCCACAAGTTCGAGGAGCACCACGTTCCCGGACCTTCCTTCCGCTTCGGCAGCGAAGAGCTGCGCCACTTCCACGAAGAAGCCACCATGCTGCGCTCCACCCAGATCCACGGCGTCGAACTGGGCGAAGTGCAGTTGTTCTTCTCGCTGTACTTCGCCATGACCGGCATGCACGCGTTGCACATGATCATTGGCATCGGCGTGTTGAGCGTGCTGGTGTGGAAGGCACGGCACGGCCGTTATTCGCCCGAATATTTTGCGCCCGTCGAATATGCCGGGCTCTACTGGCACTTCGTGGATATCGTCTGGATCTTCCTGTTCCCGCTGCTCTACCTCATCACGCGGCACGTAGGGGTGCATCCATGAGCGGACACGTTGTTCCCTTGAAGGTCTATTTCGCGATATTCGCCACCCTGATGGTGCTGACCGCGGTCACCGTACGCGTGGCGTTCATCAACCTGGGACCGTTCAACGCCGCCGTTGCCCTGGGAATCGCGACCACCAAGGCCGTGCTCGTCATCCTTTATTTCATGCACGTGCGCTATGGCAGCAAGCTCACCTGGGTGGTGATTCTGGCCGGCTTCTTCTGGCTTGGCATTCTGTTGGCGCTCACCATGACCGACTACATCACCCGCAGCCTACCGCACTTGCCGACCTAGCCGTCGTCGAATCTGCGTTCGGACGGGCACGACTTCAGTCGTGCCATAAGCGCCTTACTCTTTCTGATTGTCATCCCGAGCGAGCCCGCGCGGCCCCGAGCGCGAGCGAGGGGGAAAGCAAGGGCGAGGCGAGGGACCTCGGGGCTGCTCTTCAACGGCTCAGCAGCCTCAGTCCGCCTTCCCCCGCATGCGTCCGACCAGGAACCAAAGAACGCTGTACAGCAGGCAGTTAGCCGTGGTGCCGAGAACTAGCACCATCCAATCGTTCGCCCGGTGTATCCCGCCGCTGAGGACGGTGCCCACAATCCAGCCGGGAATAAACAGGATAAGGCTGGGTGCAACAATCAAGTTCCACCTCGAACCCTCTCCTCCACTCAGCATGAAGGCGAGATACCCCACGCCTGCAAACAGGCTCAGCGTCGCCCCACCGAAGAACGCACGTCTTCTGCGCCTACGATTTTGTCCCTCACACGTCGAGGAAGCATGCTCAGTCATGGCCTCTCATTATCGCCGCAGCTCAACCTTCAGCACCTAATCCGACTCGGCCAAAACCCCTCTGCGCCCTCTGTGCCTCTGTGGCTAACTTTTGCCCGGCAGCGCATCCCGCAACGTCGCCAGCGACTTCTTGGAGAGTGTTGTCACCACCATGACATTTCGTGCCTTCACCCGTGCCCGCGTGCGCGAGTCGCAGATCAC
>DATIGQ010000108.1 GCA_035454605.1 Terriglobales bacterium | reverse complement strand
CTTACCGGAACACCGTGCAGCGGCCCCAGCTCGTCACCGCGCATCGCCGCCTCCTCAGCTGCTTGCGCGGCCCGGCGCGTTCCCTCCACGTCCATCGAGACGAAGGCATTCAACTGCGGATTCAGGCGTTCGATGCGCGCTAGGTGCGCGTCGGCCAGTTCTACCGGCGATATCTTTCGGGCGCGCACCTGCTGCGCCATGGTGGAAGCAGACAAACGGGTCAGATCAGACATGCCTTCGGGGTCCGACAGAAGAACGCAGTGAGAAACACGTCCTCTCGCGGCCAGCCATTGTCGCCGAACGAGCGGTTTCCGTGCAATCGAAGCTAGATTCCCGGCAAGCTGTGCAATCCTGCCTTGCCTGCTCGCCTGCGCACGACGTCGAGTAGATGCTTCTCCACATCAGCGTCCATGCTGGGTCGCGCGTAGCTGGCAACAAGCTCGCTCACACGTTCACGGGCACGCGCGAACATATCCTTCCCGCCGGAATCCCTCCACCGGCTGAGTGGCTCACGATCGATCGCTGGCGACGGCAGATATTGCTCGCTGCGGAAGAGCCGTCGCGTTTCCGGCAGCTTCAGGAAATCGGTCTGGTGCCCGGCGGCGCGGAATAGTTCTACCGCCAGACTGGCCGCATGCGGCTCGATCCCCTGCCGCAGCCTCATCGCCGCCCCAATGGCCTCGGCATCCATCACCAGCTTTTCCGCGCTCTGGCAAGCCAGGAAGTCCAGCATTCCCGCACCCGACACCATGTTGATTCCTGCCAACACGGCCAGCGCGGCAGCCATGCCGCTCTCCATGCCCGCCTGAGCGTCCGGGATTTTGGAGTCGCTTGCCACCAAGTAGCCATGCGTCGGGAGGCGCAGATGTTTGCCGATCTGCGCGCAGGCAGCGTTGAGCATGGCGGCCTCCATGGAACCCATGGGCGTGGTAGCCGTGCGCATGTCAAGAATCGAGGGCGCACCTCCCCAGACTACAGGCGCTCCCGGTTGCGCCAGTTGCTGGATGACCACACCACTCAGGCATTCCGCCGTGTGCTGAGCCAGTGCGCCAGCGAGCGTCACTGGCGCCGTCGCTCCTGCCAGCGGCACCGGCACGATCTCCGCCGGCACGCCGGCCCGGGCCAATTCGATCAGACTCGCGGCCGCAAAGTCAGACCAGGTCAATGGCGGCGAAGGGCAAACGTCGAACACCGCTCTCGGTTTCACGCGCAGGGCCTCGTGTCCGCCCGCGTCCGCGGCCAGCATGTCTATCATCACCGGCAGGTTCTCCAGTTCGAACGCGCCCGTCACCACGGGCTTCTCCGAGTACCAGAGCACCAAGAGAAGCCGGTAGAGGTCCTTGATCGACTCCGGCACATCGTCGCAAACGACAGCCGTGGACTGGGCCGCGTACTGCGGCAGCATCTCGGCCACCTGCACCAGTCGCACCAGGTCTGCGGATTTCGCCAGACGGTGCTCGAGCGTCTCCGCATCCAGTGCCTGCAGGCACGAAGACCCCGGAGCAAAATGTACGGCGTCGTTCCCATAACGCACGGTTGGCTTTCCCGAACGGTCGTGGAGCCAGAATTCTTGCGGCGCGGAAGAGGTTGCCCGGTGCGCTAGTTCTTGAGGGATGTGGACGACCTTGCCCTCCACGCGGGCTCCATGAGAGGCCAGCAGTTCGAGGGCTACTTCGGTCTGCACGCGCACCCCGATCTCGTCTAGAAGTTGATAGGCCTCTTCCAGGACGCGTTCTGCCAATGCGGGTTCGAGCAGTTGCAGTCGTGGTGGCATGGCCAAAACCTTAGATCACCGAGGTATTGAGGAGTGCTTTCACCAGACTCACGGCGCTGACCGCATCCTGGCCGTACCCGTCCGAACCGATTCCTTCCGCCCACTGTCGGGTGACTGGCGCTCCTCCGACGATCACTTTCACCCGCGGCCGCAATCCCGCGCGCTCGAGGTGCTCGACAAGATGCCTCTGGCCCACCATCGTGGTGGTGAGCAGCGCCGACGCTCCCACGACGTCCGCCTCGACCTGCAAAGCTTTTGCGACGAATTGTTCAGGATCCACATTAACTCCCAGATCGAAGA
>DATIGQ010000107.1 GCA_035454605.1 Terriglobales bacterium | reverse complement strand
CCTGCTGGTGGATGGCTTCCACCCGTGCCGCGGTGCGTACCTCGCCTCCTGCCGCCTGCACCAGTTCGGCATACTTGCGGGTCACGGCTGCGTAGTCGGTGATGGCGCCGCCCGGCACGCGCAGCGCCGCCAGTCCGGAACAGTGCGGCTCCAGGCGGCGAATCTGCTCCGGCCCTACGATTTCGAGATCAGGTACGCCATTCTCTTGGCCGCGGTGAAGCAGGCCGTCGAGTGCGGTCGCCTCCTCCGGATTCGTGGCCACCACCAGCTTCCCGCAGACCTGGTGAGGGATTCCATGCTCGCGGCAGAAGGCGAGCATGGCCGCCGCGCCTTCGACACACAGGCGCGCCTTGAGCGAGCCCGGACGGTAATAGATGCCGGAGTGGATGACGCCGCTGTTGTGGCCGCTCTGGTGGGCGGCCAGCGTCGGTTCCTTTTCCAAAACAATGACGCGCAGGTTGGGTTGGCGCCGCGCGAGTTCGAAGGCGGTTGCCAGTCCCACGATACCGCCACCGATGATCAGGACGTCGTACACCTTATGTTTATCCCTGGGTCCGTTCGCCGGTAGCGTCCGGGAAGGTGCCATTATCCCAACTGCGGGTTGGTCCGCAAAGATGAGAACAGCGGGCCGCGCTGGTTCGACAAGTCGACCGGCGCGGCCAAAGGTGCCTGGTTGTGCCTGTCGTCAACTGCCTCCTAGGAGAGGAAGAACTCACGGGCCAGGCGGGTCCAGTCGGCATCGGGCATGTGGGAGGTGAGATCCGCCAGAGCCACGCCACCATCCTGGGCCACAGCACCCAGCGCTGCGGGCACCTGCCGATGCATGCGAGTGGCAGCGTCTTCCATCCAGGAACGGGCGAGCGTGCCGCCCAGCAGGTTGCGGAAACTGGTCTTGGCATCCGGCGCCTGCACCTTGAGCAGCCAGCCTTCACCGTAGGGATCGCGCCGTGCCAGGTCTGGATCGAGGAGCACGGCCTGGTTGACGTCGGTCACTTCACCTTCGATGGGCGACACCATCTCCACCGCGGAGCCATCGCGACGCAGGGTCCAGGTCTTCTCGCCCTGGCGCAACCACTGGCCGCGCTGCGGCAAGGTCACGTCGTCGAGCTTCCCGGCCAGGCGCGCGGCAAAATCGTCCAGGCCGACGCGTACCAACTGCGGGCTCTCGCTCAGCGCCCAGGTGTGTCCGGGGTGGTAGCGCAGATTCTCCGGCAGGAAGAACCCGCTGACCAGGGCCGGCCGCGGGCGCGGGACGGCTGCCGCAAGCTGAGGCTGCGTTGCCGGCCGGGGCTGCAACTCGAGCGCGGGTTGAGGATTACGCAGGTAGTCGATCAGCAGGAAGATTGCGAAAGTCGCGATTACGAGTAGCACAACCATAAGGCACCTCCGGCCGCCGTCGAACCACCGGATGACGGTTGCCAACCTTGAAGGAGCAATCGGTCGGCCACAACCGAGCCGAGCAGGCTGGACTCGGTTCATGACTTTGGGAACAAAGGAGAAAAAGATGACTTGCTTGGACAGATCCCAAACCAATCGATGAATTTCTCCATCGTGGGCAGTTGAAGAATTCAACGCCCCGCACAAGCGCCAGGAGGGCGAAAACTCGAAGCAAAGCGGTATTTTCAAGGGCTTAGGGATGCGATGAAACTCGCAACAGAGGGTGATGCAGAATTCAGCGGGCGCTAACCCATTCCCGCTCGAGGCTCTTGGTCGCAATGCGCGCCCGGCAATGTTCGCAGAAACGTGGTGCCCTAAGGTCGATCCATTCGACGGAATGGGCCGCGGCCATCGCGCAGGTGTAGTCCTCGCAATGGCGAAGGTCGAGCGTGTGCCCCAACTCGTGGAGGGCCTCTTTGAGCAGGCGGCCTTCCAGCAAACCCGAGTCGGGCGGTAGTCCATAAAACTCCTGGCGCAGGCGATGCGTGGAAACCAGAGCGCAGGCCCCGTTTCGTTGGGCTTCGCCGAACACGAAAGTAAGGATGGGGATGCAGACGTCGGCGGCGGTGACGCCGAGCAGCCGCCAGGTGTCCGGCACGACGCAGGTGCGCAAACGGTCGAGGATCTCCGTGGAGTGGTACTGCTGTCGCCCGGGCTGAAATGCGAATGCGGGATCCAATGCGTTGGGCAGAAGCCGGCAGGGCATACCGAAGGCCGTGGTCAGGTGCGGACGCAGCCCTTCGAGCAACCGCGCCTCGATCTTGCCCACCGGCAACAGGTGGAGGAACCTCATTGGTTCACGGCGGCCGGCCTGGTCCATCCGTACTTCTTGAGCTTGTTGTGCAGGGTAACGCGATCGATCCCCAGCACGTCAGCGGCACGGGTCTGGTTCCAGCCGCACTGCTCCAGCACGCGCAGGATGTGAAGGCGCTCGGCCTCCTCCAGCGTGCGCGGCTCTTCGGCGCCGGTGCGCGGCTGAAGCAGGAAGTCGTGCTCGCGGAGTTCCGGCTCCTGGGCCACGACCATGGCGCGCTCGACGGCATTCTCCAATTCGCGCACGTTGCCGGGCCAATCCTGCTGCTGGAGCAGCTCCATCACCTCGGGACCGACGCGCTGAATGCGCTTGTTCATGGAGAGCGAGAACTTGCGCACAAAGTGGTCGACCAGCAAGGGGATGTCCCCGCGGCGCTCCCGTAGCGGCGGAATCTCGATGCGGAAGACGTTGAGCCGGTAGTACAGGTCGGGACGGAAGACGCGGTCCTCGATCAGTTTCTCCAGTGGCTTGTTGGTGGCAGCGATGCAGCGGAAGTCTACGCGGATGGGCTGGTTGCCGCCCACGCGAACGATCTCACGCTCCTGAAGGACGCGCAGCAGGTCGGTTTGTGTCTTGAGCGAGATGTCGCCGATCTCATCCAGAAAAACGCTGCCCCCTTCCGCCACCTCGAACTTTCCCTTCTTGCGATACTGGGCTCCCGTGAAGGCGCCTTTCTCGTGGCCGAAGAGCTCGCTCTCCAGCAAGGTCTCCGTCAGCGCGCCGCAGTGGATGGTGACCATGGGATGGAATCGCCGCGGACACATGGCGTGAATGGTGCGCGCCACCAGTTCTTTGCCCGTGCCGCTTTCGCCCGTGATGAGCACGGTGGTGTCGGTGGGGGCGACGGTTTCGATGGCTTCGTAAACGCGACGCATGGCCGGGCTCTGCCCGATCAGGTCGGGCGGGCGGCAAGCTTCGGTCACCGTGTCCCGCAGGCGGCCGACCTCCTGATGGGCACGGCGGTGCGAGATGGCGTTGCGCACCAGGTGCGCCAGTTCGTCCGGATCCAGCGGCTTGGTCACGTAGTCGTAGGCCCCGTTCTTGAGCGCGGCCACCGCCGTTTCCACCGAGGCATAGCCGGTCATGATGATGACCAGCATTTCGGGATCGATGTTGCGCATCCGGCGCTGCAGTTCGATGCCGTCGGTTCCGCGCATCTTGATATCCACCAAGGCCAGGTCCCAGCGGCGTTCCGCCATGCGCGAGAGCGCCTCGCTGGCGGTTTCTGCCCCGCCGACCTCGTAGCCTTCCTCGCCGAACCATTTGCTTAGCGAGTCGCGCACGCTGAGTTCGTCATCGACGATCAGCAGACTGCTCTTGTCGTTCACGGTTCACCTCACGTTGGCGGCGGCTGGCGCCGAGGCGACGGCCACCCGACTCTCCGCGCCCAGCGGCAATACGACGGTGAAAGTCGTCCCCTTGCCGGGCTCGGAATCCACGCGAATGCTTCCCTGGTGACGCTCCACGATGTTGCGGCTGATGGCCAGTCCCAGGCCCACGCCGTGCCGTTCTTCCTTGGTGGTGACAAAGGGTTCGAACATGCGCGGCAACAGTTCCGGCGAGATGCCCGGACCGTTGTCCTGCACCTGCAATTCAAGCTCCCCGGAATCCGGCAACAGGCGCGTGCGCACCTGCAGATCACCACCCCGCGGCATGGCCTCGATGGCGTTCATCACCAGCGCCAGCAGCAATTGCTCGACCTGTGCCGGGTCGCAATCGAGCGCCGGAAGCCCGGGAGCAAGATCGGTGTGGAGCTGGATGCCGTTCAGCTCCATCTGGTGTTTCACCAGGCGCAGGCAGCGCTCCACGATGGCGTTCAGGTCTGCCCGCTCCACGTTCATGGAACCGGTACGAGCGAAGCTCAGCAGATTGCGCACGATCTCGCCGCAGCGACGGCTTTCGGACTCGATCAACTCCAGCGAGGTATGAATCTCTTCGCGCCTGCGCTCTTCATCCTCACGCCGTTCCGTCCACCGCCGCAGCAGCTTGGCGTAGGTGAGAATGCCGGAGAGCGGGTTGTTGATCTCATGGGCCACCACCGCTGCCAGCTTGCCCAGCGAGGCCATCTTCTCGGCCTGCAACATCTGCTCGTGAGCGGTGGTCAGTTCATGGGTCTTCTGCTCCACGCGGTCTTCCAGGGTGCGCGTCCAGGCGGTGACTTCGGCGCGCGTATCCTGCAACTCGCGGCTCATGCGGTTGAACGAAGCCGCCAACTCGCCCAGCTCGTCGTGCGAACGGATGCCGATCTGATAGCCGAGGTCGCCGCGCGCCAGCCGTTCCGTGCCCGTCCGCAGAGCCTTGACCGGGCGGTGCACGACCTCCCACACGAACAACCCGGTCAGCGCCAGCACTCCCGTGACGGCAAGCAGGGTGTAGAGCAGCATCTGTTGGGTGCCTTCCGCCAGGCTGGCATCGGCACGCGCCAGGGAGAGGTTCGTGTCCAGTACGCCGAGGATCTTCTGTTCCGCGGGATGGGCGTGGCAAACGGCGTTGGAGCAGGCCGGCTGATTCTCGATGGGGTTGATGATGGCCAGCACCCGGTGATCCCCGGCACGATAGATGCGAAAGCGGTCGGGGCGGTCCAGCCGGGTCAGGGGCTGCGCCTGGGTGTGGCAGGCGTAGCAGGCCTCAGCCCGCTTGTCCACGTACTGGTTGACCTCGCCGGCATCGGTCGAGAAGCTGATCCTGCCTTCCTTGTTGAAGATGCGGACGCGCTCCATGCCCGGTTCTTTGGCGATGGTTCCAATGATGTGGTAGAGACCCTCGCGATCATTGCGCAGCATGTAGTAGGAGGTGGATCGCTTGAGCACGTCGCTGACGCGCTCAGCGGAAAGCAGCGTGGCCTGCTCCAGGTGGCGGCGGTGGAGGCGGATGTTCAGATAGCCGAGCACACCGAAGACCACCAGCATGGCCGCGAGCAATAGCAGGATGAGCTTGGCACTGAGGCTATGGCTCAGGCGTTTCCACGCCGGAGAACGCGGCGGTTCAGTCGGCGGCCACATGGCTCAGTTCCGCCGGCATCCGGAGCTCCGCCTGCGGCCGTTCTTCCGGAAAGATGGCCAGGTAGCGGGCGGCCAGAGCGAAGATGAAGAAGCCGATAGCAATGATGCTGGCGGTGATGGCGATCTCCGTCCACTTGGGGATGTAGTGCACGCCCGCCGCGGCTTCCATCCCGGTGATGCTCACGTTCAAGCGATTGGTGATGAACCCCAGCACCACTAGGACCGCCGCGAGATAGAGTCCGCCCTGGCTCTCGCGCATCCGCCGATTCAGCAACAAGCCCAGAGGCAACACCAATCCCAGGGCCATCTCCAGCATGAAGAGATAGGTTTCGTAGCCCGGCTCCAGCACCATGCGCAAGGCGCCGCGGTGGTAGAGGTCCTGCACCCGCAACACCAGGTACACCCCCAGCACCACCATCAGGATCCGCCCCAGCTCCTGCAGCAGCGGCAACTCGAGCTGGCGCCGAAAGTGCTTCGCGCTCAACGAAGACTCGAAGATGGTCATGGCCAGGCCGACGGCAATCGCGGAAATGAAAAAGAACACCGGCAAGAGCGGCGAGTACCAGAAAGGGTGCAGTTTCTGGGGGACGATGAGGTAAAGGCTGCCCAGCGAAGACTGGTGCAGGGTGGAGAGGATCACGCCGGCAATCACCAGCGGTATGGAAATGGCGCGGAGGATGCGCATGGGCCGCTCCAGCCGCAATCGCTCGAACACCACCGGCGCGAACTCCAGGCTCAGCACCGTGGTGTAGAGCATCACGCACCAGGCCACCTCGAACATCACCGAGCGCGGATTCCACATCACCAGCGGATGCCAGATGCGGTAGGGGCGTCCCAAATCGAACATCAGGGCCACCACCACCAGCACATAGCCCAGGAAGGCAGTGAGCAAGGTGGCGCGCCCGATGGGCTTGAAGCGCTCCACGTTGAAAATGTGCACCGCCGCCATCAGGGTGAAGCCGCCCGCCGCCAGCATCACACCGCACAGCACATCGAAGCCGACCCAGATGCCCCAGGGGAACTGGTCGCTGAGGTTGGTGGCAGCTCCGAGGCCTTGCGTGAAGCGCACATAGGAGGCGTAGATTCCGGCCAGAACCACGAAGACGAAAACACCTCGCCAGAAGGTGAAGCGCGGCAGCTTGACGGTCATGGGTTCTTCTCCGTCTCGGGTTCCTTCTCTCCGGGCTTGGTGGCGTTGCCTTCGGCGGCCGCCACTTCGGCTCGCCGATGCGTGATCCACCAGACCCCGCCCAGCAGCACGCTGCCCAGCGTCACCAGGTCAGGAATGCGGGAGAGCACGCGGTAGGTGAGCAAAGGCAGCGGTTCCTGAACGTAGTTGCTGCGCATGCCGAAGCGTTCGAACGGCACACCGGAGATCATCAGCACCGAAGTTCCACCCACTTCGCTCAGCCCGAAGATGTGATTGACGTACTGGGTAGGGTTTTGCGCCAGCCGTTGGCGGGCTTCGGCAATCAGTTCGTCCCGGTCACCGAACTTGGTGGCGCCAGTAGGACAGGCTTCCGCACAGGCGGTGGCCTGGCCGGCCGCCACCCGCTGGGCGCACATGGTGCATTTGCGCACTCCGGGAAGAACCTTGCCCCATTCGTACTTGGGCGCACTGAAGGGGCAGGCCACCATGCAATAGCGGCACCCGATGCAACGGCTTTCTTCGTAGGTCACCGGACCCAGCTCGGTCTTGCGCAGCGCGCCGACGGGGCACACCGAGGCGCAGGTGGGATCCTCGCAGTGCATGCACATGCGCCGCAGATAGTTTTCTCCGCGGGTCAGGACGGAGGTGAACTTGTGCTCCGAGGTAGCTTCCTCGGCAGCGATGGTTTCGTTGTAGGGAAGGTGATTCTGCTCGGAACAGGCCTGCTCACAGGCCTTGCACCCGATGCACAGGGTGGCATCGTAGAGGATGGCTTTGCCCATCAGCGCCTCCATGCCCATATCCACGCTGGGTGGCGCCGTCTGGCGGCGAATCAGTCGCGGCCAGCAGCCCTGATTTCACCAAACTCATTGTTTCAGCAACGCCCACTCACCGATGTGACCGGGCTCACCCGAGCCGGTGACGCTGCACTTCATGCGCTGCGGTGGCGCTGTAGACGATCCTGTTCGGATGTCGCATGACTGAACTTCGGAAGCCAGCGGTGCACGGTTTTCCGAGGACCGCTGCCCGCCCCAGTCATCGTGCTTGGACTCAACCTAGAACCGGTATTCGAGCGTGACGTCGAAGACGTAGGTCCGATACGGTTTCACATTCGCCGTTGGCAGGCGTAGTGACAGTGGGTGGAACGCGGGCGGCATGGCGGCGGCCTATTCTGGGCGGAGCGCACCGAGGCACAGTGGGTTCTTTCGCGCTAAGGTGGTCCGAATTCCTGACACTTGTCAGCTTTTCTGACTAGGGTCCCCGGAAGTTTTTCCCCAACGCGAACGTCTCAAACTCTACCTAATCGGTTGCAGGCACAACTGGTTGTGTGCTTACCAGCCCGGAAAATCGTGATCGCAAAGTCGCTTTGGACGGGCACTTGCTTACTTTGGGTCAGATTAAGTGTATCTGCGGGCGCATCCCGATTCCGACACGAAATGTCAGGGCAGCAAGGAGGACTTCATGCTTGCACGCCAACACGCGAGGGCCCCAGTGGTTTGGCTTGCTCTCTTCTTGTGGTTTTTTGGCACGGAATTGGTGGGAGAG
>DATIGQ010000106.1 GCA_035454605.1 Terriglobales bacterium | reverse complement strand
AGGTAGTCGAAATACTTCTGCGAATCGCGCAGCGCACGGGCGTAAGCCTCGCGGCCGCGGCGGCGCAGGAAGAGGTCCGGGTCGAAGCCCGGCTCGAGAGTCAGCACCTTGACGTGGAAGTCTTCCGAAACCAGCAGGGCCAGGGAGCGCTCGGCGGCGGCGGCGCCAGCGGTATCCGGATCGAAATTGACGACGAGATTGCGGGTGAAGCGGGCCAGCAGGCGGACCTGGGCTTCGGTAAACGCGGTGCCGGAACTGGCGATGACGTTGTGGAAGCCGGCGGCATCGACGGCGATGCAATCCATCTGGCCCTCGACCAGGATGGCATAGTCGAGTTTGCGGATGGCCTCGCGGGCGCGATCGAGATTGAACAGCACGCGCGACTTGGAATAGATGGGAGTTTCCGGCGAGTTCAGATACTTGGGTCCAGAGCGCTCGTCGGAGGCCAGGGTGCGGCCGGTGAAGGCGACGATCCTTCCGGCTTCGTTGGCGATGGGAAACATGACGCGGTTGCGGAAGCGCGAGTACATCACCGGTGAGGCACCCTCCGCCTTCCAGGCGAACAGGCCGGAGGCGCGCAAGGCCTCCTGGTCGGCAGAATGGCGGAGGTGGTCGCGCAATAGAAAACCGGACTCGGGCGAGTACCCAATGCGGAAGCGGTGAATCGTTTCTTCACTCAATCCGCGACCGGCCAGGTATTCGCGTGCGGAGGCGCCCTCGGGGCGGCGAAGCTGGTCCTCGAAGAAAGCGCAAGCGCGCTCGTGAAGATCAAGGAGAATGCCGCGCAACTTGGCGTCGCGAGCTTCCCCGGGCCCGCTGAATGAAGCCTTGGGTAGAGCAATGCCGGCCTTCTGCGCTACATTGCGCACGGCTTCCGGAAAGCTGACGCTCTCCATCTTTTGCACGAAACTGAAAACATCGCCGGAGGCGCCGCAACCGAAGCAGTGATAGAACTGCCGGGTGGCGTGCACGGAAAACGAAGGTGTCTTTTCCTTGTGAAACGGGCACAGGCCAGTGTAGTTCTGCGCTCCGGATTTCTTGAGCTTCACGTACTCGCCAACCACACGAACGATGTCGGCCTGCTGCTTGACGGTATCGGCGAGTGAGCCGGGGTTGGGCATATTTCTTCGCTGGCCGCGGATAGCCGCGGAATCGCGAGGACGCGAACCGCATTCTAGCCAAGCGTGCTGTGGATAATTGTTACCTGACGGCGGCCTGCTGCTTCAACCGTTCAATCTGGGCGAGGTGGTTGGGGTCATGGCCGGCCATCATTCCGAGAAGCTCGGCCAGCTTGACCTGGCTGCCGCGTTCGGGGTGGAACGCGCCCTTTTCGAGGTCGGCAGGGTGAAGGCGGCGAAGCAGGCGCAGGTTGGCGCGGCGCGCGGACTGGTAAGCGTCAAGCAGTTCCGCCGGGGTGGCTTCCAGATAGCCCAGGTTGCGAGCCCAATCGTCCTGGTCAATGGGAGCGATGACGGGCTCCTTGTCCGCAATCATCTGGCGCATGCGGTAGCCGTAAAGAACTTCAATATCGGCGAGGTGGCCGAGAATCTCCAGAACGCACCACTTGCCGGGCGTGGGCTTGAAGCGCAGGGTGGCGTCGTCAAGGCCGGCCACGGCAGCAGCGATCAGCGAAGGGCCGCGCTCGACAGCGGCCAGCTTGTCGTCGAGTTCCTGTTGGGTCATGTACCCTTCCCACGGCATCTGCTAGGCGCGAAGGACATCTTACAGACTTCCAGAGAAGACAGGCGATGCCAACGGGCCGATGGTGCTTGACGCAAGCCCGGGAAGCCGCAACAGTGGAGACGCCATGAAGATCGAAACACAAGCGGTGCATGCGGGACGCAAGATCGAGTCGCAGTTTAGAGCGGTCGCCACTCCTATCTATCTTTCGACGGTGTACGAACGGGGTGAGGATGGCGGCAGGCTGAGCGGGTACCTGTACGCGCGGGACGAGAACCCCAACCGGCAAGCATTGGAAGAATGCCTGGCAGCGCTGGAGGGCGGCGCGGCGGCGGCAGCGTTCTCCTCCGGGCAGGCCGCGAGCATGGCGGTGCTGCAGAGCCTAAAGCCGGGCGACCATGTAATCGCGCCGCAGGATGTTTTTTACGAAACCGCACTCTTCCTGCGGGGCACCTTCACGATCTGGGGTCTGGAGTCGTCGTTCGTCGACATGACCGACACGGCGCAGATCCGCAACGCGGTGCGGCCTAACACGAAGCTGGTGTGGACGGAGACGCCGTCGAACCCGCTGTTGCGCATAACGGATATCGAAGCGGCGGCAAGCATCGCGCATGAGGCGGGAGCGACTGTGGTATGCGACAGCACGTTGGCGTCGCCGGTGCTGCAGAATCCGCTGGCGCTGGGCGCCGAGCTGGTCTTGCATTCGACGACGAAGTATCTTGGCGGTCATAGCGACCTGACCGGTGGCGCCATCGTCGCGCGGGATGCGGAGCATCCCCTGTTCGCCGGAGTGCGCAAGATGCAGCAGAACGGCGGTGGCGTACCCTCGGCGTTCGACTGCTGGCTGCTGTTGCGCAGCATCCAGACGTTGCCTTACCGAGTGCGGGCGCAGGCGGCGAACGCATTGCGGATAGCGGAGTTCCTGGAGAAACAGCCGGCTGTCGAGCGCGTGCGCTATCCGGGATTGAAGAGCCATCCCGGCCACGCAATCGCGGCCAAACAGATGAAGGGCGGGTTCGGCGGGCTGGTTTCGGTGCAGATCAAGGGCGGAGCGAAAGAGGCACTGGCGTTCGCGGCGCAGTTGAAGCTGATCACGCGCGCGACCAGCCTGGGCGGCGTCCATTCCAACGTGGACCACCGCAAGAGCGTCGAGCCACCGGATAGCAAGACACCGGAGAACTTGCTGCGCTTCTCGATGGGACTGGAGCACGTGGACGATCTGCTGGCGGATGTGGAGCGGGCGTTGAGCGCGTAGTGGTTAGGAGTGCAAGACTTGGGCATTGATTTCCTGAATTCGAGCCAGCGTGATGCCTTGTTCTTGCTCCACGGCCAGTGGATGATCAGTCGGCTGGACAATGATTCTGGGTCGAAGTCCCTTTGAGCGCAGGCAAACGTTGACCTTCAGGTTGAGCGTGTCAGAATAGAAGTCCATCCGATTACTAAGCCAACCGAACATGGGCTCGAACCGGTCAAGCTCTGGATCGTCCCAATGGTCTACCACGAGCTGGAAATTCTTCTTGCTCAGTGAACTCCACACTCCCCAAAGGAAGTGGTCAGAAGTACCTATGATAGGGATCTCGATCACGCCCCGTATGAAGTAATCATCCTCTATGACACACAGGTCGCTGTCGAGAAACGCATTCTTACGAGCGTCGTCGGAAAGCACTGAATAGTAGTAGGGCTCATCCCAGGCGACATCGAGCGGCAGACCGGTGTGCCATTCCTTGCACGTGTGGCATTGCCACCGAATGGCGCTGCTGGATGCTAGTGGTTCGTCTCGAGGCACGGCTTACTCGACGGTTCTTTCAGTCCCGCCTGGACAAGCTAACATGCACGCCCTCCTATTGCCTCCTCGCTCGCAAACTCGCTCGGAGCCAGTCGGGCGCTGGTTCGTTAGACCGCCTTCCCAGGGCTTGTTCGCCCGCCTGCGGCGGGCCTCACCGCCCTGGGCTACTTTCATTCCGCGCCTTCGGCGCTGGGGCAGTACCAAACCGAGAGGCATGTCAGCGCTCCCAAGGTAACTGACCGCGCACCGAAACGGCTGAGTCCCCTCCTAGGTTCGCAAATCCACGATGGTGGCTCCCGCCCCGCCTTCGTTCTGCGGCGGTTCGGCGATGGAAGCCACGTGCGGGTGCTTTTCGAGGTACTTGCGCAGGGCCTTGCGCAGGACGCCCATGCCGCTACCGTGCACGATGCGTACGCGGGTGAGGCCGGCGAGAAAGGCGCGGTCGAGGAACTTTTCCACGCGGCTGGTCGCTCCGTCGACGCTGTCACCGATGACGTTGAGTTCGGCGGGCGCCGCGTTTTCGTCGTCGGAGAGTGAGACGGCGATGCCACGGGCGCGCGCAGCCTTGACGGGAGATTCGGCGGCGCGGGCGGCCACTTCGGCGATGTCGCTGCGCGGGATGCGCATCTTCATGGCGCCGACCTCGACCTCGAAGGTATTGGGGTCGAGCTGGCGGCGGACCACGCCGGAGCGCCCCAGCGACTTGAGCCTGACGGTATCGCCTTCGGCGACGTTGCGTACCAGCGCGGGCTGGGCGTGCGGATCGCCGCGGTCGGCGCCGGTGGAGTGGGCGACCACGGCGGAATCGAACTGCTCGCGGAACTCGCGGCGAAGACGGGCGAGACGGCGGTCGGCGTCCTTGGAAAGCTTGAGCGAAGCCGCCCGGTCCTGCACGGCGGTCACGGTTTCGCGGACGCGATATTCGAAGTCGCGCAGCACGGCTTCAAGCTTCTTTTCCAGCTCGCGAACCTTGGCGCGCTGCTCGTCCATGCCACGGGCAGCCAGGCGCGAGCGCTCGCGGGCGACTTCTTCTTCCTGACGGGCAAGGCGAGCGCGTTCTTCTTCGGCCTGGCGCAGTTGGTCATGCAGGCGATCGAGGAAGCGGGCGACGTCCTGGGTGCCCGAGTCCAGGCGGGCGCGGGCGGCGGAGATGATCTCCGCGTTCAAACCGAGACGCTGGGCAATATTGATGCCGGCCGAAGCTCCGGGAACGCCCACACGCAGCTCGTAGGTAGGGCGCAGAGTGTTCTCATCGAAGCCGACCGCCGCGTTCAGGACGCCGTCTGTGTTGGCGGCGTAGACCTTGAGCGAGGTGTGGTGCGTGGAAACGATCGAGAGCGCGCCCATGCCGCGGAAATGGTCGGCGATGGCGACCGCGAGGGCGGCGCCTTCCTGCGGGTCGGTGGCCGAGCCGAGTTCATCCAGCAGCACCAGAGAGCCGGGCGTGGCGGTGCGTGCGATGAAGTCGATGTTGGTCACATGAGCGGAGAACGTCGAAAGATTCTGCTCGATGGACTGATAATCGCCGATGTCGGCAAGCACGGCGTCGAAGACCGGGAATTCGGCATTGGTCGCGGGCACAGGGACGCCCGCTTGCGCCATCAGGGCCAGCAGGCCGACCGTTTTCAAGGCCACGGTCTTGCCGCCCGTATTGGGGCCGCTGATGACGAGCTGGCGATGGCCTTCGTCGAGACGCAGGCTGATGGGAACCGGCTGTGCACCGTGCAGTCGAAGGCTGCGCTCCAGCACCGGATGGCGCGCGGATTCGACGATCAGGCTGCCCGTGCCGAAGCGTGCGGCGACGCAGTCGTACTCCTCGGCGAAACGGGCCTTGGCGAATTGCAGTTCGAGCTCGGCCAGCACATGCGCCGCGGCGGCAATGGCCGGAGCCTGAGCCGCGATGCGCCGGGTCATCTCCAGCAGGATGCGGCGGACCTCGGCCTGCTCTTCTTCCAGCAAGCGAACGAGTTCATTGTTCTGTTCGATGGTTTCGAGCGGCTCGATGAAGATGGTTTGGCCGCTGGAGCTGGCGCCATGCACGACCCCGGATATCTTGCGCTTCTGTTCCACCCGGACCGGGATGACGAAACGCTCGCCGCGAATGGTGATGAGTTCATCGGTCACGGCGTCGGCCTCGGCCAAGCGGCGCAGATAGACGCGGAGCGAGTTCTGGATGTGGCGCTTCTGCTTCTCGACCTCGCGCCGGAGGCGAGCGAGATCGGGCGAGGCGTGATCGTCCAGGGTGCCGTCGGGCAGAATCTTGTTGCGGAAGAAGCGCAGGAAATCGCCGAAGTCGGCGACTCCCGCCGACAAGGCCGCGACCTCCTCCCAGGAGCCCTGGAGCGTGGCCGGCGGGTGAAGCGCAAGCACACGCCACTGCGCGGCACGATCCGTCAACTCGATCACGGAGACGATTTCAGGCGGCTCCAAGGCCACGCCTTCGATGCGGGCACGTTCGAGATGCGGTTCGGGGTCCGTCAGGCCAGAGAAGTCGAAACGACCGCCAGCCTGTAAGAGCTGCCGGACCTCGGCAGTAAGGCGATGCTGGCGCTGGAGCCAGTCATGGTCCGACACCGGCGCAAGAGACTCAATACGGTGGCGGCCGAGGGGGGAGGCGGAATAGGCGAGGAGGATCTCGCGCAGCGAGTCGAACTCAAGGACGCGGGCGCTGGTGTGGAGGGTCGGCGCAGGAGACATGGCGGCCGGCTTCATGGTACCGCAGCGGCGTCAGTGCGTGACGGGAGGGCGGTTGGCGGCAGCGCCAGCTATGGCGCCCGGCAAAGGCTTGGCCTCGACCACGGCGGGCAGGCGCACCACGAAGCTGGCGCCACCCTGAGGCCGGTTCGCGCAGACGATCTGGCCCCCGTGTTCGGCGACGATGCCGTAGGCAGCGCTCAGGCCGAGCCCAGTTCCCTTCCCCACCGGTTTGGTGGTGTAGAAGGGATCGAAAACGCGCTGGGGATCGGTGACGCCGGGTCCCGTGTCGCTGAACTCCGCGACCACGTAGTCGTTTTCGTGGAAAGTGCGGATGGCGAGCGGCCCGCCGCCGCCGGCCGCCATGGCGTCCGCGGCATTGTTGATGAGGTGGGAGAAGACCTGGAAGAGATGGCTTTCGTCGGCCATGACAGCGGGCAGCTCGGGCTTGAGGTGCATCTCGAGAAAGATGTTCTGCTTGCCGAGTTGAGACTGGCGCATCTTGACCGCGCTGGCAATGATGGCGTTGACGTCGACGCGCTTCTTTTCCGCCGGAGACTGCCGGGCGAAGCTGATGAGATTGCCCACCAATTCGCGGGTGCGCCGGGCCTGGCGGCGGATCTTGTCCGCCAAACCGCGCTCTTGATCGTTGAGCGCGGGGTCAGATTCCAGCATGTCGGCGTAGCCCAGGATGGCCGTAAGAGGATTGTTGATCTCATGAGCGGCCCCGGCCACTAATTGGCCCATGGCCGCCAGCTTGGCGGAACGAACCAGTTCATCCTGCAGCACTTTCTGCCGGGCGAGCGACTCCTCGGACGCGCGCAGCAGGCGCAGGAGTTCATGATCCAGGGTGTGCTGCCGCCAGAAAACCAGGAAGGAAAACACGAGAAAGGCACCCAGAGACACGACCAGCCGAAAATCGCGAACCATCTGCGGCGCCGCACTGCCGAAGACGCTCCAAAAGATCAGCAGAGGGATAGAGAGGACGGTGGCCATGGCCAGCCGGGCCGGCCACATGGCGTGATGGCCCCCTTCTTCTTCCACCGCTACACCGGGGGCAAGCTTCTGGGCAAGGAGCGCGACCCACACGAACCAGGCCATGGAAGCGACCAGCGGAACGTCGTAGAGGCTGCCCGTGTAATAGGCCTTGGTGTCGATGGCAATGTTGACCCAGTGCGAGCCGAGCTCGTAGAGCGCGGTGGCGCCAAACAGGTGACCGTAAACGCGTTTCCACAGTCCCTTGGTGGTCAACCAAAGCAGGCCGGCACCGGCCATGAGAACGAACTTCTCAATGTCGTAGAGCAGGTTGAAACTGTACCCGTAGAGGGCCTCGCTAAACTGCACATACTGCCAGGGAATGACCAGGATGAGATACAGGTAGAGCCACCAGAGCATCAGGAGGAGAAAGTCGATATATCCCAGTCGCTGGCGGCTTTCGCTGCTGGGTAGATGGGGACGAATCGCCAACGCACCCATCATGGGAACGATGTGCAGGAAGACGACGACATCGGCAACGAACGGGTTGGGTACTTCCGTGCGGCGCACGATCTCATACCAGGTCCAAAGGACCTGGCCGGTGAGCCAGAGGCCGGAACCGAGAGCCATCAGGCTCCAAAAAGCACGGCGGCGACCACGCGTGCCGATGGTGTTCAAGAGCATGGCGGCCAGGACCGCAGCCAGCAGCGCGGTTTGCAGCAAGTTGCCGAACGCGGTCAGCCAGTATTGGCGCTGGAAGTGGCCCCATTCCACACTCAAGGACACGACAAGGTGGACCAGCACAATGAGGCCGGCGATGGCCAGCCACACACGTCTTCGGGAGACAGGCATAAAACTCTGCTGGTGCCGATTCTAGCTCTGCCGGGCAAAAGAACAAGTTACGGAAGTACCCGGATACCAAACCAGCTACTAACGCCGGTTGCGCCCCCTAGCCCCCGGGAAGCGGTGAGAGGTCTGCTAGAATTCGCCTGCTATGGCCTTCCCGGAAACCCGCATGCGGCGGCTGCGGCGCACGGAGAAATTGCGGGCGCTGGTGCGCGAAACGCGGCTCTCGCCGCAGTGCCTCGTATATCCAATGTTCGTGTGTCCGGGAAAAGGGGTGCGGAAGGAAGTGCGCTCCATGCCGGGAGTCGCCAACCTGTCTGTGGACGAGGCCGTAGTGGAAGCCCGGCAGGCACAGACGCTGGGGATTCCTGCCCTGATCCTGTTCGGGTTGCCCGAAACCAAGGATGAGGTGGCCACCGGGGCATGGGCCGAGGACGGCATTGTGCAGCAGGCGGCCCGAGCAATCCGGAAGGAAGTGCCCGAGCTCATCCTGATGGGCGACGTGTGCCTGTGCGAATACATGTCGCACGGGCATTGCGGAATCGTGCGAAGCGCCCCCGGCGGAGAGTACGAAATCGTGAACGATGAAACCCTGGAACTGCTGGCGCGAACCGCGGTTTCTCTGGTCAAAGCCGGGATGGACATCGTGGCGCCTTCGGACATGATGGACGGCCGGGTAGCGGCAATCCGCAAAGGACTGGATGCGGCCGGACTTACCAACACGCCCATCCTTTCCTATGCGGCCAAATTCGCCTCGGCCTTCTATGGGCCGTTTCGCGAGGCGGCCGATTCAGCGCCACAGTTCGGCGACCGGCGGTCATACCAGATGGATCCGGCGAATCGGCGCGAGGCCATGCGCGAGATCGAGCTGGACCTGCAAGAAGGCGCCGATATGATCATGGTGAAGCCCGCGATGCCCTACCTGGACGTGATCCGGGAAGCGCGGGAGCGCTTCGAAGCGCCTTTGGCGGCGTACCAGGTTTCCGGCGAATACGCCATGATCGAAGCGGCGGCGCGCAACCAATGGATCGACCGGGAGCGCGTGATCCTGGAGTCGCTCACCGCCATCCGGCGGGCCGGAGCGGACGTGATCCTTACCTACCACGCCAAGGACGCGGCCCGGCTGCTGGGCGGCTGTTCCTAAATCCTCTTTACCAATGCAAAGATGGTTTCCGCGGCCTGGCCGAGGCGGCGGACCTCGTCCCTTGGCAACGAGCGCAGGGCGCGGGCGAGCTGCTCGACGCGCCGGCGGCGGCCCTGCTGCATGACTCGAACGCCTCTGGGTGTGGGGACGAGGCGGAGCTTGCGGCGGTCGGCTCCGACGGCTTCGGCGCGCACCAGGCCGGAACGACGCAGCCCCGCGACGATGCGGCTCATGGTCGGCGGCCGCACCTGCTCGGCTTCCGCCAGTTCCTTGAGCGAACGCGGCCCGGCGAAGACCAGGACCGACAAGGCGGAGAGCTGGGCGGGGCCGACGCCGGAAGCGCGGTCCTGGGCGCGCAGCCGGCGCAGCAGCCGGATGGCAGCCGAGTGCAGGCGGTCCGCCACCGCGTGATCTGTGCGATTCCCGTGGGGCGCGCTTTTTGGCTTGCGTTCCGGCATTTAGTTAGCTATGCTAACTATATTGCAGATGCGCTGCAAGGAGGTTTTAGCCATGGGCACAGAATTGGCGCTCGGAGCCATCGGCCAGATCAGCGTGACGGCGCACGATCTGGACCGGGCGGTGGCATTCTACCGCGACGTACTGGGCATGAAGTTCCTGTTCCCGGCCGGATCCCTGGCATTCTTCGACTGTAACGGGATCCGATTGATGCTGGCGGTGCCGGACAAGAAAGAGTTCGACCATCCCAGCTCCATCATTTATTTCAAGGTCCCGGACATCCAGAAAGCGCATGCCGCCCTAACGGAGCGCAAGGTGAAGGTCGAGGAACCGCCCATCCTGGTAGCCAAGCTGGAGAAGTTCGACCTGTGGCTGTGCTCGTTCCGGGATTCCGAGGGGAATCTGCTGGCGCTGATGAGCGAAGTGGCAAGGTAGCCGCGAAACTCGCGTCCCTGCGCGGGGCTCGAATACAATCGAGCGCGTAGCCATCTCCGGAAGCAGGGAGCGCGAACTTGGCTGAGACCATCTACGATGTGGCCATCCTGGGCGCGGGACCGGGCGGATACACGGCCGCCATCCGCGCCGGCCAGTGGGGCCTGAAGACCTGCCTGATCGAAAAAGACGCCAAGCTGGGCGGGACCTGCCTGCAAGTGGGCTGTATCCCTACGAAAGCGCTGCTTTTCAACGCCGAAATTTATGACCATCTAAAGGCCGCCAAGGAATTCGGCATCGAAGGCGTGACCAGCCCCAAGATTAACTGGGCTACTGTTCAGGATCGCAAGAACAAGATCGTGGCCAAGCACACCAAAGGACTGGACTACCTGATGCGCAAGAACAAGGTTACGGTGGTCGGCGGGTTCGGCCGGCTCACGGGACCGCGCAAGGATGGTGTGCTGACAGTGGAGGTGGTTCCGGCGGACGGGAAGGGCGCAGCCACGACGGTGAAGGCGAAGAACGTCATTCTGGCGACCGGCTCCGAGGCGAGAATGCTCCCTGGCCTGAAAGCGGATGAGCGCATCCTGACGAACATCGAGATCCTGAGCCTGGATGCGATTCCCAAGTCCCTGATCGTGGTGGGCGCGGGAGCCGTGGGCGTGGAGTTCGCATCGATCTTCCGCTCGTTCGAAAGCGAAGTGACCATTCTGGAGATGCTGCCCCGGCTGGTGCCGCTCGAGGACGAAGAAGTTTCCAAAGAATTGCTGCGATCGTTCAACAAGAAAGGCATCAAGAGCCATACCGGCGCCAAGGTGGATAAGGTCGAGAAAACGAAGACGGGCGTGGCAGTGAGCTTCACGGCAAGCGACGGCAAGCCGCAGAGGGTAGAGGCGGAGAAGATTTTGATCGCGGTGGGACGGGCGCCGCGCACGGAAGGCATCGGCCTGGAAAAGACGAAGGTCAAGAGCGAGCGCGGATACGTCCACGTGAACGAGTGGATGGAGACCGCGGAGCCGGGCATGTATGCCGTGGGCGACATCCTGGCCGGGCTGCCGCAACTGGCGCACGCGGGGATGATGGAAGGCATCGTGGCGGTGGCGCGCATCGCGGGCAAGCCGGCGCGGCCGGTGCGACGCGAGCGCATTCCCAACTGCACGTACTGCGAGCCGCAGATCGGGAGCGTGGGCCTGACGGAAGCCGCAGCGAAACAGGCGGGGTACCAGGTGAAGGTCGGCAAGTTCCCGTTCACGGCAAATTCGCGAGCCAGCATCGTGGGCGCGCACGAAGGGTTCATCAAGGTGATCGCGGAAGCGAAGTATGGCGAGATCCTGGGCGTGCACATCATCGGTCCGTCAGCGACCGAGTTGATCGCCGAGTCGGTGGCGGTGATGGAACTGGAAGGCACGGTGGACGATCTGATGTTCACCATCCATGCTCACCCGACGCTGTCGGAAGGAATGGGAGACGCGTTCAATGCGGTAGAGGGAGTCGCGATCAACTTTTGATCTCTGTGGTCCAACTCGGGACCGTGGATTACGGCACAGCGCTCGAGCTGCAGCACTCTCTTGTGGAACGGCGCAAGCGAGGGGAAATCGGCGATGTGCTGATGCTGCTGGAGCATCCGCGGGTGATCACGCTGGGGCGGAATGCCAGGGCGGCCAACGTGATTGCGGCGCCGGAGCAGCTTGCGGCGCGGGGGGTCGAGGTCTTCGAGTGTGACCGCGGCGGCGACGTGACTTATCACGGACCGGGGCAGTTGGTGGGCTATCCCATCTTCGACCTGCGTGGATTCGTGCCACCCGTCGGCGCGGTGGAGTTCGTGCGGCGGCTGGAGGAAGTGCTGATTCGTACTTGCGCGGACTTCGGCATCGCGGCCGAGCGCGTGGCGGGGATGACCGGGGTGTGGACTACGCCGGGCTCACCACAGAGACCCGGAGAGACGGAGAAGGAAAAGCCACAGGGCAAGATCGCGGCGATTGGCGTTCACATCTCACGCGGAGTGACCTCGCATGGGTTCGCGCTAAATGTGAACACGGATTTAAGCGACTTTGAGCTGATCGTACCCTGCGGTATCTCGCAGAAGCCCGTGACTTCTATGGCGAAGGAATTGGGAACGACGATCCCGCTGTCTGAGGTCGCAGACGTGGTGGCGCGGCGGTGTAGCGAGGTGTTCGCGAGCGAGGTCCGCCCGGTGAATGCGCTCGATGCGTTGCTGGGCCACCCGGTGGGCGTGCCCATGCGGGCGCCGGAGGAGATCCGAAAGCTGCGGGGCGAAAGCGAAGAGACGTGGGCGTAAGGATGAAGAACAAGCACAACAAGATGCAGGCGCAGAGCAAGGACGGAGCTAAAGCTGCGCCTGCCCTATCGGCAAAGATCGCCCACCCCATCGAAGACCTGCGGCTGGAGAAGCCGACCTTCCGCGTGATCGAAGTCGTGCGCGACGGCGAGGTGCGCTACGAGGTGCGCGGGAAGCTGGATGGTCAGGTGCCGCCGATCCGCGAATCGAAGTATCTGAAAAAGGAACAGGGCGTCGCGATCTATCGCTGGATGCTGCTCAATCGAAAGATGGAGCAGGCGCTCGAGAATCTGTACAAGCAGGGGCAGGTGGTAGGCGGGGTGTACTTCGGGCTGGGGCAGGAGGCTTGCTCGTGCGCCTCCGCCTATGCGCTGAAAAAAGAAGACTGGCTGGCGCCCATGATCCGCAACCAGGGCTCGCTCCTGGTGAAGGGCTTTCCGGCGCGCGACATAATGATGCAGTACATGGCCAAGGGCGGCTCGCCCACCAAGGGCCGCGACGCGTCGTCGCACTTTGGCGATATCAAAGAGCGCAACGTCTGCGCGCCCATCTCCATGCTCGGCGACCTGATTCCGGTGCTGGCGGGGGTGGCGCTGGGTGCGCGCATGCAAGGGCGGAACATCGCGGTGATGACCTACATCGGCGATGGGGGCCAATCTACCGGAGTGTTCCACGAAGGGCTGAACTTCGCCGCGGTGCAG
>DATIGQ010000105.1 GCA_035454605.1 Terriglobales bacterium | reverse complement strand
CCTTACGTCAGCAGGCTGTATGATTTTATGGTTTGATGATCGGTCGGCAGACCGAGAATAGAGTGAGGAAATGACTGCAATATTCAATAAAGTCGCAACCAAGGTTTTCGGCAGCGCCAACGAGCGGTTGCTCAAGCGATTGTGGCCCGTCGTCGCTGA
The DNA here is from genome assembly GCA_035454605.1 of Terriglobales bacterium. Lineage (NCBI taxonomy): Bacteria > Pseudomonadati > Acidobacteriota > Terriglobia > Terriglobales > Terriglobales bacterium. The sequence continues at coordinate 10,255 of DATIGQ010000105.1, read as the reverse complement.
GATAAATGCGCTGGAGCCTGAGATGGAGCGGCTGTCGGATGACGAGCTGCGCGCGCGCACCGCGAAGTTCCGCGAGCTCATAGAGAGCCAGGTGGCCGAGGCAGACCTTTCGGGCGAGACCCCGGAGGATGTCCGGAGGGCGCTCAGGCGCGCCATCGATGACGCGCTCGGCGAGATACTCGTCGAAGCTTTCGCCGTAGTGCGCGAGGCGTCGCGCCGCACTACGGGGATGCGCCACTTCGACGTTCAGCTCATCGGCGGGATGGTGCTGCACAGGGGGATGATCGCCGAGATGAAGACCGGCGAAGGCAAGACGCTGGTTGCGACCCTGCCGGTCTATCTGAACGCCTTGCCCGGCCGCGGCGTGCACGTGGTTACGGTGAACGACTACCTGGCCAAGCGCGACTCGGAGTGGATGGGCCAGATCTACCGCTTCCTCGGCCTTACGGTGGGCGTCATCGTCCACGGCCTGGACGACAACGAGCGCCGCGAAGCCTACGCTGCCGACGTCACCTACGGCACCAACAACGAGTACGGCTTCGACTATTTGCGCGACAACATGAAGTTCGATCTTTCCGAGTGTGTGCAGCGCGGTCACAACTTCGGCATCGTGGACGAGGTGGACTCCATCCTCATCGACGAGGCCCGCACCCCGCTCATCATCTCCGGCGCCAGTGAGGAATCCACCGACAAGTACTACCGCGTCAACCGCATCATCCCCAAGCTGGAGCGCGGCGAAGAAATCGGTCAAGGCGAAACCAAGGTCCTCACCGGCGATTTCGTCATGGATGAGAAGCACCACACCATCACCATCACCGATGAAGGCTGGGAGAAAGTCGAAAAGCTGCTGGGCATCGGCAACATCGCCGACCCCGAGAACTGGGCCCTCAAGCACCACGTCGAAACCGGCGTGAAGGCGCACTCGCTCTACAAGCGCGACGTGCAGTATGTGGTGAAAGACGGTGAAGTCATCATCGTGGATGAGTTCACCGGCCGCCTCATGCCCGGACGCCGCTGGTCCGACGGCCTCCACCAGGCTATCGAGGCCAAGGAAGGCGTCACCATCGAGCGCGAGAACCAGACCCTCGCCACCATCACCTTCCAGAACTACTTCCGCATGTACAAGAAGCTCGCCGGCATGACCGGTACCGCCGAGACCGAGGCCGCCGAGTTCGACAAGATCTACAAGCTCGACGTGATGGTGATTCCCACCAATAAGACTCTGCTGCGCGCCGAGCACGCGGACGTCGTATTCCGCACGGAAAAGGAAAAATACGACGCCGTCGCCCAGGAGATCGAGCAGTTCAACGAGTCCGGCCGCCCGGTGCTGGTGGGCACCACCTCCATCGAAAAATCCGAGCGGCTCTCCGACCTGTTGAAGAAGAGCGGCGTGCCGCACGTGGTCCTCAACGCCAAATACCACGAGCGCGAGGCGGAGATCGTGGCCCAGGCCGGCCGCAAGGATTCCGTCACCATCGCCACCAACATGGCCGGCCGCGGCACCGACATCCTGCTGGGCGGCAATCCCGACTTCATGGCCAAGCAGGAGTTGGTGAAGCGCGGTGTGGCCCGTCCGCTGGCCGCCGCGGTCGGCAAGATCCAGGCCCGTGCCGAGTCCGAGGACATGAACCTGTTCTATTACCAGGGCAACGAGTACGAAGTCCCGCTGGCGCAATGGAACCAGGTCTTCGAGAGCTTCCGGCATCAAACCGATTCCGAACACGATGAAGTCGTGACCCTGGGCGGCCTTCACATCCTGGGTACGGAACGCCACGAGGCGCGCCGCATCGACAACCAGCTCCGCGGACGCGCCGGCCGCCAGGGCGATCCCGGCTCTTCCCGCTTCTACCTCTCGCTCGAAGACGACTTGATGCGCATCTTCGCCCGCGAGTGGGTCTCCAACATGCTCAAGCGTTTGGGTATGGAAGAAGGTGTGCCCATCGAGAGCCGCCTCATCACTCGCCGCATCGAGGCCGCGCAGAAGGCGGTGGAGTCGCAGAATTTCGAGGCTCGCAAGCACCTGCTGGAGTACGACGACGTCATGAACAAGCAGCGTGAGGCTGTCTACGGCCTCCGCCGCCAGTTGCTCGAGGGCCTCGACCAGCGCGACCTCATCGTCGGCGAGGACGGCTACGTGGCCGCCATCCTTTCCGACCTCCTCGGGCAGTATTGCCCGGAGAAAGCTCATCCCGACGACTGGGATCTGACCGCGCTCAAGAACCAGCTCTTCACCCGTTTCGGTGTCGACATCCTCGCCGAAGGCATCCAGCCCGAAAAGCTCAACCGCACTGAGCTCGGCGATGCCGTCTTCGAACAACTCCGTGAGCGCTACGCCGCCAAAGAGAAACTCATCGGCTCCGAGGCCATGCGCTACCACGAGCGCCTCATCATGCTCAGCGTCCTGGACAGCCAGTGGAAAGACCACTTGCTCTCCATGGATCACCTCAAGGAAGGCATCGGCTTGCGCGGCTATGGCCAGAAGGATCCCCTGGTCGAGTACAAGCGCGAGTCCTTCCAGATGTTCGAGGAGATGATGCAGCGCTTCCAGGATGAAACCGTCCGCTACCTCTACCTCATGCAGGTGGTCAGCGGCGGCCCGGAAGTGGAACGCCGTATTCCGGAGGAGGCCGAAGCGGAAGGCGCTGGCGCCCGCGTTCCAGCCGCTCGCCCCTCAGGGGATGGCGGCCGCCGCCCGCGCGCCACCTCCATCGACGAGATCGAGCAGGAATTTCAGCGCCGTAAGCGCCGCGAGCTCGAGGCCGCGCGCCTGGCCGGCTCCGGCGACTACCAGCCCGTGCAGCAGGTGGTGCGCTCTTCCGCCAAGGTAGGCCGCAACGATCCCTGCCCCTGCGGCTCCGGCAAGAAGTACAAGAAGTGCTGCGGCGCCGGCGCCTGAGGTCTTGTTTCGCTGTCATTCTGAGTCAGGGGGGCTCCCGCGTGCCTTCTTGTCATTCCGAGAGAGCGCGAGTCGAGGACCCCTATCCCCGCTACAACCGTTGAGGTGACTCATGCCCTGGTTCTACCTGTTCCTTGCCGGAGTATTCGAGATCGTTTGGGCCATCGCCCTGAAGTACTCCGAAGGCTTCAGCCGCGCTCTGCCCACCGGCATCGTTTTTACCGCCGGGTTTGCCAGCTTCTGGCTGTTGGGACTTGCTGCCCAGAAGCTGCCCATCGGGACGGCGTACGCCGTCTGGACCGGCATTGGCGCCGTGGGCACCGCCATCCTGGGCATGATCCTGTTCGCCGAGTCCCACCACGCGCCGCGCCTGGCCAGCATCGCGCTCATCGTTATCGGCATCGCCGGCCTGCGCCTGTTCGGCGCGCGCTAATTCCAGTGCTTCATACTCGGCCATCGCTCCTTCAGGTTGAGTCGCACCCCGCGGCACAGGTGTACCGGTCGGCGCTCTTCCTCCATCGCGTAGGGATGGTCGAGCACCGCCACCACCTCAACTGAGTCACAGACCTTGCGCAAGTCCTCTTCCTCGTCCTGCAGGACGATGTAGTTCCGCTTCTGTTCCCCTGGTCCCCAGTAGAAGTAGTTCTGGTGCGGTGAGGTCGCCTTCGGAAGCCCGTACTTCCTTCCCAGCAAGTCGATCGCTCCGGCCTCGCCGTAATTGTTAGCGAAGATTCCGGTCTGTGCGCGTTCCTCCGGAGGCAGTGCGTTGTAGGCTCGCGCCACCGCCTCTACCATCTCCGGCCAGCCGAAGCGGTCGCCGAAATACTGTGGCAGAGCACCCAGGTGCCCGACTTCGGTCTTGGACGGTCGCAGCCGCATCCGGTCCATGTAGGTTGCTGCCTGTTCCGGAGGCAGCAGCGGCAGGAACGCCGGCAACGACACCACCCCGAGCGGCAGTATCAGTGCCACGCTCACCGGCTTCAGCCAGCGCCATCGCCGCCCATCCGCGAGCTCTTCCACCCACACAGCGCCCCCGGCCAGCAGCATGGGATAGATTGGCGCCAGGTAGTAAGGCTTCCCGTGCAGCACCATCATCTGAATCAGCAGCACGATGTAGGTCCAGCCCAAGACTCGGTATCGTCGGCCGCCTTTGTCGAAGAAGTAGAACCACAGGCCCGCGACCCAGAGCGGCGCGCTGGTCGGCAGCATGAGCATCACCTGTTCCACCAGGAACTGCGGCGGCGAGAACACCACGTTCTTGTGCTGGCGCTGCACGTTGCGCAGTCCTTCCAGCGTGGGATACCCGTGCTGCACCTGCCACACCACGTTGGGCAAGAACAGCAGCAAGGCGATGGCCCCGGCGATCCAAATGTGCTTCCCGCGGAAGACGCGCCGTTCGCGGGTCAGCAGCAGGCCGGCAAAGACGGCGAAGCCGAAAAACAGCATGGAGTGCTTGGTCTCCAGGCCGAGTCCCGCCAGCGCTCCAAACCACAGCCAGTACTTCGGTTGTTCCCGCCGGATGGCGAGCACCACGCAGTACGCGCATGCTGTCCACAGCAGTTGCTCCAATGTGTTCATGGAGAGCAGGCTGTCCACTACTACATGGACTGGGGCCAGCATCACGGCCAGGCAGGCCAGCGCGATGGCGAACCGCCGCCCACCCAGCTCCCGCACTATCAGTCCCGTCAGCACGATCTTTCCCGCGCCCGCCAGCGCCGGGAGCACATGGATTGCGAACAGTGAATCTCCCAGCAGAAGGCGCATCAGCCGCGTGACCCACGCGATCATGGGAGCCATGTCCACGTATCCCCAGTCGAGGTGGTCGCTGGCGGCAATGAAGTAAAGCTCGTCGCGGAAGTACCCGTAGTTTGACGCCGTCCCTAAATGCAGCAGGAGCTTGGCGGCCGCGAACATGGCAACCACTGCCAGTTCGCCGCGTCCCTTGGCGTTCGGGACCGCAGGAGGGTTCACGCCCATGGGTCACTTTCTAGCATGGTTTCGACAGCATTTCTCGGACGGCCGCAATTATCTCGGTTTCTGTTGCCTTTGGACGGGGGACCCGGCCCGCCGTCACCTTCCGGAGTGACCGGCGGCACAGCCCCCTGCGCGGCCGGCAGCAGTAGAATGTCCTTAGGAACCACGAGAGGAGGCGCCCATGCTCACCGCCCGGCTCGTACAGATGATCGAATCCCGCTCCTCGGAGCTCTCTCAAGGGTTGCTCAACAAGCTGCAGTCTTCCGAGCGCTTCAGCGACCTCCGTCGCCGCGTCCCGGCCGACGAACTCGAGGAGCGCACCTACGAGATTTACCGCAACCTCAGCGACTGGCTGCTGGGCAAGAGCGAGGCGGAGATTGAGCGCCGCTACCTCGAAATCGGCGCCCGTCGCGCCGCTCAGGGTGTGGCCTTCAGCCAGTTCCTGTGGGCTTTTCTGTGCACCAAGCAGCACCTGCACGACTTCCTGCGCTTGGAGGTCTTCATGGAAAATCCCATGGAACTCTACGGAGAGCTCGAGTTGGTGCAGGCGCTGGACCAGTTCTTCGACCGCGCTCTCTACTACGCCGCCGTCGGCTACGAGCGCGCCCGTACCGCCAAGGCTGCCTGAAGCCGCAACGCTGACGACTCGCGGTTGTACATGGATTCATTTGAGTCAATGACTCAATTCCTGTCTCTCCGCCCCGCCTCCTTCACCGCACGAAACGTCATCTCTTCCGCTGCGCTTCCCGTCCGCGCCTTCCACTTGAAAAACAGGCCGGCGTACGAATCCGTGATGTAGTCCTTCGGGGCCACGCCGAGCTTCTTCGCCACCCCGTCGATCCACCGGGGTTGGCCCTCGATTTCCGCCAGGTTCCCGATCGGCGTTTCGTCCACCACCACGTGTCCACGCCCGTCGGTCCACTCGCTGCGGAACTTCTCATAGCGGAAGGTGGGCACAAGGCCCAGCGCCCGCAACACGCTACCCAGCTTTCCACCGTCCTCGACAACGGTTTCCAGTTCCACGCGGGACTTGTGCCGCCCGATCTTCGCCGCCGACTTGTGCGTCAGCGTCCACTTCTTCCCGTAGCGCCGTAGCCGCAGCAGCTCGCCCCGTCTGCGCAGAGCAAGGTCCGGCAGGTCGTAGAGCGTGTTCATCTCGTGCGTCCGCCGCGTCCGCAGCCGGAAGCCCGCCGCCCGCAGCTTCCGCACCAGTGCCTTCAGGTCGGTGATTCGGAACTTGATCTCGACTTCTTTGTGAGATGCCATGCGCGTCGAAGGGTGCGCGGGGAAGTATAAGCGCTCGAGCAGGCAATAGGCGGTTGGCAATCGGTAGCCAACAGGTAGCAGCTAGAAGCGGATTGCTTCAGTTCTCTCTTTCCACCACAAACTCGGCCGCCCACTCGAGGGCCCGCTTGATCTCCGAATCCGGAAACTCGCGGAGGCTGCGGCGTGCCGCATCCGCATAGCGATGCGCTTCCGCCATGGCCCAGTCCAGTGACCCGTAGCGGCTCAGGACCTTCAGCACTTCGCTGAGGCTGACGCTGGCGAACGCCCGCTCGTGGAGCACGGTCTCGATCTGGTGCCGTTCCTCGGGCGAACACCGCTCCAGCGCATGGATCACCGCCAACGTCACCTTGCCTTCGCGCAAGTCGCTGCCTACCGGCTTGCCCAGCATGTCTTGGGAAGCCGTCAGGTCCAGCCGGTCGTCCACCACCTGGAAGGCCAGCCCCAGGTTGCGCCCGTATTCCGCCAGCGCTTCTTCCTCGTGCTCGGGCGCCCGTCCCACGATGGCTCCCAGCCGCATGCAGGTGGAGAACAGGCACGCTGTCTTGCGATGGATCAGGTCCAGATGCTCGTCGAGCGAGACGGCCCGACCCAGCGCCTCCGCCTGCATCAGTTCGCCTTCCACCATCTGCTGCGTCAGGTCGATCAGCACGTCCAGCACGCGAAAGTTGCGTTCCGCTACGGCGATCTTGAAGGCCTGCATGTACAGCCAGTCGCCCGCCAGCACGCAGCGCGAGTTTCCCCAGGTGCGGTTGGCGGAAGGCTGCCCACGGCGCGTTTCCGCCTCGTCGATGATGTCGTCGTGCACCAGCGTGGCCGTGTGGATGATCTCCACTACCGCGCCCAACCGGATCACCGTCGTCCCGTTCTTTCCGTAGAGCTTCGCCGCCAGCAGCAGCAGGGATGGCCGTATGCGCTTGCCTCCCCCGGCGCGCAGGTGCGCCCCGATCTCCGTGATGGCCGCCGTGCGCGACACCGTTTCGCGGCCGAACTCGCGCTCGATGGCCGCCAGGTCCTCGCGCAGCAGCTCGAAGACTTCCTTGCCCCGGGTTGTGGCCGGCGTGCTCACGTCAATTGGTGCGGTAGTTGGTGAACTGCATGTCGATCCCGAAGTCGTTTCCGCGCAGCAGAGCCATGATCTCCTGCAGCACGTCGCGGTCCCGCCCGCTCACCCGCACCGTGTCTCCCTGGATGGAGGCCTGCACTTTCTTCTTCGAGTCTTTGATGACCTTCACGATCTCCCGCGCCTTCTCCACCGGGATACCCTGCTGCATGGTGATGCGCTGCCGCACCGTGCTCCCTGCCGCCGGTTCCACTTTGCCGTAGCTCAGCGCCTTCAGGGGAACGTGACGCTTCACCAGTTTCTGCTGCAGCACGTCGTTCACCGCCTTCAGCTTGAACTCGTCCTCCGACGCGAGCACGATCGCGTCCTTACCCTCGATCTGTATGTCCGACTTCGAATTCTTCAAGTCGAAGCGGGTGTGCACTTCCTTCAGCGTCTGCTGGACCGCGTTCGACACCTCCTGCAGGTCCACCCGGCTCACGATGTCGAAGGAATTGTCTGCCATGGTCGAAGTTCTACTGTACCTGTTCCTCGGCCGATGTGCACTATTCAGGGAAGGGGATCTATTTTTTCGTAGCGTGCGAAGAAATTGTAGAAATTAGACGAGGTTTCCCGGGCGATCTGCTCCAACGGTACGCTCCGCACCTCCGCGATTCGCTCCGCCACCTGTCGGACGAACGCCGGTTCATTCCTCTTCCCCCGGTGCGGCACCGGCGCCAGGAAGGGCGCATCCGTCTCGATCAGCATGCGCTCCAGGGGGACTTCCCGCGCCGCCTGCCGGATGGTTTCCGCCTTGGCAAACGTCACGTTGCCCGCAAAGGAGATGAGAAACCCCATGTCCAGCGCCCGGCGCATGTGCTCCGTCGAGCCCGTGAAACAGTGCAGGATCCCTCCCATCCCCGCGGACGCCCAGTGCTTTCCCATCAGTTCCAGGCACTCCTCCCAGGCATTGGTGCTTCCGTCCGACGGCCGGCAGTGGATCACGATGGGCAGCTTCGCCGCCCGCGCCATCTCCATCTGCCGCACGAACACGGCGCGCTGCGTCTCTCGCGGCGAGTGGTCGTAGTAGAAATCGAGACCGATCTCGCCCCACGCGATCACCCGCTTGTGCTGCGCCAGCTTCTCCAGTTCCGCGAAGTCGCTCTCTTCTGCCAGCTTCGCTTCATGCGGATGGATGCCCACCGTCGCATACACCCAGTCGTACTGCTCGGCGAAAGTGATACCGCAGTCCAGCGACCCCGGCCCGGTCCCCGAACCGATCGCCACCAGCGCCTCCACACCCGCCTCGCGCGCCCGCGCAAACACGGCCTCGCGATCCGCGTCGAACTGCGGCATTTCCAGATGTGCGTGGGAGTCTACGAACAAGATGTCAACCCTGCTTCAGTCGGGACTCAGCTCCGCTCGGAGCAGGCTTGGTGATACCGATCCGCTTGAGAAGTTCCGGGCAGCGCGGCAGGTTCCACAGGGCCGACCAGGTCGGCCAGACCGGAATGGCCAGCAGAGTACAGTCACGCTCTTCAATAGCTCGCTCCAGGAGCGCGAGTGCCTCATCGAAGCGGCCGAGCCATGCCGGAATCGCGGCAAGAATACCGGACTGAAGGTAGGCCACCCGCGAGCGGGACACCAGTTCCTCCTGTATGGCTTCGGCTTCAGCCCTGTGGCCACAACGCGCGTGAAGCATTCCCAGTTCAAACAACGCCCACGCATGTCGCCCGGAGGTACGCACCGCTTCTTCCATCGCCGCCTGCGCCTCGTCGAGGCGCGACTCGCCAAGCAAGCCCAGGCCCAGCAGCCTTTGCAGATGAAATGCAGAGGGGTCACGGGCCAGCTCCCGCCGGCATAACTCGATCAGTTCGCGATTTCGCTCAAGAATCACCAGGTCCGAGGCTAATCCGTGCAGCGCATACCCGGCTAGCGGATCGCCTTCCCACGCCCGGCGGCAAAGCTCAGCGCCCTTTTCTGGCTGCCCGGCCACGTACGCAAGATAGAAGTGTCCGTAGTAGAAGCTCGCCTGGGAATCGTTAGGACTAAGCTCAAGCGCGCGCAGCAGGCCTTTTTCCGCCGCTTCCCAATCCCAGTCGTAAAGCATGCTCACCACCGCGAGAGCACAGTGAGCTTCGGCCAGACTGCCGTCCAGCTCCAGGGCACGCATGGCAGCAGCCTTGGCCTTGGGCATTCCGTCGCTCGGCCGCAAAGCCGCCGTAAGCGCAAGCGTGGAGTAGGTCTGGGCCAAGCTGGCGTGGGCCGGCGCAAATTCAGGGTCTCGGGCCGCCGCCCGTTCAAAGAAATCAAGCGCCCCGGTGAGGTTCGTGCCGAAGTGTTGCCGGGCGTGCAAGCCCTTCAAGTAGAGCTCATACGCCTCCATGTTGCGCGTGGCGGGTTTGACCAGCGGCCCGCTTGGGCCGCCGGCGGAAACCTCGAACTTCCTGGCGATGGCCGTGGCGATCTCATCTTGCACCGCAAAGATGTCGTCGAGCTCGCGGTCATACCGCTCCGACCACAAGTGGCATCCATCCGCAACGTTGACCAGTTGCGCGGTGATCCGCAGCTTCTTTCCCGCCCGGCGCAGGCTGCCCTCCAGGATCGTGCCCACATTCAAGCTCCGGCCGATTTCGCCAGCCGGCACATTCTTGCCCTTGAACGAAAAGGCCGACGTCCGGGCGGCGACCTTCATCCCCGGCACTCTGGCCAGCGCGTTCGTGATCTCCTCGGTGATGCCGTCACTAAAGTACTCGTCATCCGGGCTGCTGCTCAGGTTGGCGAACGGAAGCACCGCGATGGATTTCCCGGCGCTCTCCGGCTCTCCGGAAGAGACGGTGGCAACCCTCAGGCCTGCCTTCTGCAGTCCCTCCAGGATGCGGTCCATCAGGCCGCTGGAGTAGTGCCAGCACTCGATGTAATGGCGCGCGTTCCGTTCGATGTCCTTATCCAGCGCGAGCAGTTCCTTCACTGCCGCGGCGGCTTCGGCCCGGCGGCCGAGCAGGCCGCATAGGGAAGCCATCACCAGGGGTTGCCAGAACAGGCCCGGCATATTGACC
>DATIGQ010000104.1 GCA_035454605.1 Terriglobales bacterium | reverse complement strand
TGGGTGCGCACAGTCGGCCTCTGCTCGCTGCTTCCTCTTCTTCTGACGGGTTGCGACGGCACCACTACGTTCTGTTTCGTCTCCACGCTGGGTGCCTCGCCGCAGAGCGCGATCGTGGTGGTGGGCAGCTCGCAGAAATTTGTAGCTTCGGGCACTACTACGTTGGCATGCACGTTCCAGTCCGATCCAGCGACCAGCGTCGTCTGGTCGGTCTCCGATTCGGTGAACGTCAGCATCAGTAATTCTCCCGGCGCCAGCTTCGGCACCGCCACCTGCCTGGGCGCCACCGGCGGCCCGGTCTCCGTCACCGCCACACTGGGGGCGGAGAAGAACGGCGGGAAGCAAGTCGCCGCTACTTCGACGCTGACCTGCGAGTAAGACTCCTTCCTGTCGTCGGTGTGCAATCGGCCAGTTTGTGGTTGCGGGTAAACCGACCGAGCGCTACCATCGGCGCATTTCGGTGAGGAGGATCGCATGGCCACGTCTCCGGGTACTGCGGCTGCTTTCAATCACGACCGATTCTCGGCCCGCGCCAAGGTCTTCGACATCGCCCCCAAGTTTCATTTCTACGATCCGCAGGGGCGCGTGATCGGCTTCCTGAAGCAGAAGCTGTTCAAGCTGAAAGAAGACATCCGCTTGTACGCGGACGAATCCGCCACCCAGGAACTGCTGACCATCAAGGCGCGGCAGGTGCTCGACATCTCCGCCACCTACGACGTGACCGATACGCGCCAGCAACAGAAGGTCGGGGCCCTGCGCCGCAAGGGACTGAAGTCCATCCTGATCGACGAGTGGATCATCCTGGACGCCGGCGACCGCGAGATCGGTCTCATCAAGGAGGACAGCGCGCTGATGGCCACGCTCCGGCGTTTCCTCTCCAACCTGATCCCCCAGACCTACCATTTCGAAATCGGCGGCCAGCACGTGGGCAAGGCGGCGCAGCGCTTCAATCCCTTCGTGCACACCCTGGACGTGGACCTGACGCCGGACCGCGAGCGCAAACTGGACCGCCGCCTGGCCGCCGCGGCCATTGTGCTGTTGCTGGCTATCGAGGGAAGGCAGGATTAGAGGGTTCAAAAGGGAAAAGGAAACGGCGCTGTCCTTTCGCCAGGTTCTTAGCTTTCGACCCGAATCAGAGGCTTGCCCGCGGGCAGCACTTCACCGATCTCCGCGGCGGGAATGCGCCGGTCCCGCAGGGCGCGCAGCAGCGGGTTCGCATGTTCGGCGGCCACGGAGATCAGCAGTCCGCCTGCGGTCTGCGGATCGAACAGTAGCGTGCGCAGTTCTTCGTCCACGTCACCCCACTCCACCACGCATTCGGCAAACTCGCGATTTGCCTTGAGGCCGCCGGGGATGAAGCTTTCCCGCACGCACTGGCGCGCGCCTTCGAGCAGCGGCACGCTCGAGGCCGCCAAGCGCAGGCCGACTCCCGAGGCCAGCGCCATCTCGCGCGCATGTCCAACCAGGCCGAAGCCGGTGACGTCCGTGCATCCGTGCACCGCGTAGGCGGGATCGGTCATCACTTCCGCCGCCACGCGGTTGAGTGTGGTCATGGAAGCGATGGCGGCCTCCACCCACGCGGGCTCCGCTTTGCCGCGCTTGATGGCGGTGGAGATCACGCCCGTGCCGATGGCCTTGGTGAGCAGCAGGCGGTCGCCCGGCTGCGCGCCCGAGTTGGGCAGGATGCGTCCCGGATGGATGGTGCCGGTGACGGCGTAGCCGAACTTGATCTCCTCGTCGCGGATGGAGTGTCCGCCGACGATGGTGCAGCCGGCCTCCATCATCTTCGAAAGGCCACCGGCCAGAATCTGCTCCAGCACGGCCAGGTCGCCCTTCTCCGGGAAACAGACCATGGTGAGAGCGTTCAGCGGCCGCCCGCCCATGGCATAGACGTCGCTGAGCGAGTTGACCGCAGCGATCTGGCCGAACGTCAGGGGATCATCCACGATGGGAGTGAAGAAATCCACCGTGTGGACCAGCGCGAGTTCATCGGAAATCTTGTACACCCCGGCGTCGTCGGCTTTGTCAAAGCCGACCAGCACGTTCGCGTCCTGTTGCCGGGCTAATTTCCCAAGCACCGCGTCCAGCGCCGCCGGACTCAGCTTGGAAGCTCAACCCGCCGCCTTGACGGCCTCCGTCAGGCGGACGGTCTTCGCTCCAGCCATGCGACGATTCTAGGGCACGGCCGAGGATTCCGCATCCAGGCCCCGCATTCCCGCATCCATCGAGGCATGAAGGCCTTCTATGCGATCTTCTGGAAGCCCGGCCCGGCGTGGCTGCCCGGCAAGAGCATCTTCGAGCAGCCGCTCGACGACCACCTTTCCTACCTCAAAGGTGTGTTCGACCGCGGCGAACTGCTAGCCGCCGGCCCCATCGAAGACCAGGACATCGGGCTGACTGTTGTGCAGGTGGAGAGCCGCGCGGCAGCCGAGCAGTTGGCGCAGGCCGATCCCGCGGTTCGGAATGGCATCGTGGTAGGTGAGATCGCGCGCTGGTGTCCCATCGCCTGGGACACAGTCGGAAGGGGCCGCATCCTGTACGAGACTGCCCCATTGCGCACCCAACGAAGCAACCCTCCTGCTCCGCGAAACGCGTGACGAAAGCTACTGGAAGCTGACGCTGACCACGGTGATCGCCGGATACTCCCGGTTCCAGTCGGTGGTGACGTGATCGAAGATCAGGCGGAAGCCGCGCGTCTCGCCGGACTTGAGGGGAGCTGCTTTCAGATCGGTGACGTCCACGTAGGGACCGCGCTGCTCATGTACCTTCACCGGCAGCGTCTCCTTCTGCACCACTTCGCCCAGCGAGTTGCGGAAGACGATCTCGACGGTGACGCCGTTCACGGTGCGGTCGCCTTGATTGGCGAGCTGGCCCTCAAGATACGTAACCTTGCCGCCGACGAAGTTTTCCACCTCGCTCATCTTGAGGTCGGCGAACTGAAGCCTCTCCCCGTAGGGGTGGGGACCTGCGGCCGCCGAAGGAGTTTCCGCCGTCCGCTGCTCGGAAGGCCGTGTGAGCAGCACGATGGCGCCGATCGCGATCACCACCAGCAGCACACCCGCGCCGATAGCGGGCCAGGCTACGCCCCGTTCGGGCGGATTGTTTGCGGGAGAGAGCGGCTCCATCGGCAGGGATTCTACTACTCGCCCGCTACCGTAAGACCATCGACGCGTAGCGTGGGACAAGCGACCGAGCCGCGGAACTCCAGGTCGTTCGCGATTTCCGTGATGTTGCGCAGCACGTCCTTCAGGTTGCCGGCGACCGTGACCTCCTCGACCGGATACGCCAGCTCGCCGCGCGAGATCCAGAGGCCGCTGGCGCCGCGCGAGTAATCGCCCGTCACCAGGTTCACGCCGAAACCCAGCAGCTCGGTGACGTAGAACCCGTCCGCGATGTCGGCGATGAGCTGCTGCGGCGTGCGCGCCCCCGGCTGAAGGAAGAAATTGCCCGCGCCGATGCCCGGCGTCCCCGCCAGGCCGCGCGCAGCGTTGCCCGTGGTTGCCAGGCCGAGCTTGCGCGCCGTGTAGGTGTTGAGCAGGTACGACTGCAGCACGCCCCGCTCGATGACTACGGTCCGCCGCGTGGGCACGCCTTCGCCGTCGAATGGCGAGGTGCCGAATCCTCCGATCATCGTACCGTCATCGATGACGGTGACGTTGTCGCTCGCGATCGCTTGCCCCAGCTTGCCCTCCAGAAAAGAGGCGCCGCGATAGATGGCGTCGCCGTTCGCCGCCTCGAAGATGTGTCCCAGGAGCGATTGGGCCACCATGGGCTCGAACACCACCGGCACGCGTGCCGTCGGGACTTTGCGCGCGCCCAAGCGGCGCAGCGCGCGTTGTGCCGCCACGCGCCCCACCTGCTCCGGCGGCTCCAGCTTGGCGAGCGACCGCGACACCGAATACCAATAGTCGCGCTGCATGGCCGCGCCTTCCTGTTGCGCGACCGGCACCGCGGCCACGCTGCAGTACGAGCGGCCGTACTCGCCCACGAATCCCAGCGAGTTGGCCAGCACCTTGCGCCCGGAAGCTGCGTCGAACGAGCCTCCCTCGGAGTTGATGATGCGCGGGTCGAAATCGAGCGCGGCCCGTTCCGCGCGGCGCGCGTAATCGATACGGGCCTCCGTCGAGAGCGACTCGACGTCGTCGTGGAACAGGTCCAAATCGCCGCCGAGCGCGCCCAGTTGTGATGCGTCCGGCAATCCGGCATGCGGGTCTTCCGAAGCTACGCGCGCCAGCGCCAAGGCGCCTTCAACCATGCGCGCGATTCCGGCCGCCGAGAAATCCGTGGTGTAGGTGGAAGCGGCTCTCTGGCCGAAAAATACCCGGAGGCCCATGGCGTGCGAGCCCGCCTGCTTCAGCGTCTCGACTTCGCCCAGGCGGACCACGGTGGAGAATTCATCCCCTTCGCGCACCACCGCCTCGGCGGCGCTGGCGCCGGCCGCAGTCGCGCGACGGACCACCTCGGCCGCCAAAGACTTCAGATCAGTCTCGAGTTTCGAGTCGCGGGTTGCCAGTTCAGGAGTTGTCATGAAAGGAAGCGCGCTAGCTCCGGAAGTCCGTCCCCACCTGCCGCCGCGCCGTGCCCCCCACGGTGATGCGGTCCACCTTGAGCGTGGGGATACCGACGCCCACCGGCACCGATTGACCGTCCTTGCCGCAGGTGCCCACGCCTTCATCGAGCGCCAGGTCGTTGCCCACCATGGAGACGCGCGTAAGCACGTCCGGCCCGTTGCCGATGAGCGTGCAGTTCCTGAGCGGCGCGGTGATCTTGCCGTCTTCGATCAGGTAGGCTTCCGAGGCCGAGAAAACAAACTTGCCGCTGGTGATGTCTACCTGCCCGCCGCCAAAGTTGGCCGCGTACACGCCGCGCTCCACCGAGCGCACGATGTCCTCCGGCGAATCCTCGCCCGCCAGCATGTAGGTGTTGGTCATGCGCGGCATGGGGATGTGCTCGTAGCTCTCGCGCCGGCCGTTGCCCGTATCGGGAATGCCCATCAACCGCGCCGAAAGCCTGTCGCTCAGGTAGCCCTTCAGGATTCCCTTCTCGATCAGCACGGTGTTCTGTGTCGGGGAGCCCTCGTCGTCCATGTTGAGCGAACCGCGCCGCGAAGGCAGCGTCCCGTTGTCCACCACGGTGCACTTGGGGCTGGCCACACGCTGTCCCACCAGTCCGGCGAACGCCGAGGTCTTCTTGCGGTTGAAGTCCGCTTCCAGTCCGTGGCCGATGGCTTCATGCAGCAGGATCCCCGGCCAACCCGGACCCAGCACCACCGGCATCTCGCCCGCTGGCGCCTCGCGCGCATCCAATTGCA
>DATIGQ010000103.1 GCA_035454605.1 Terriglobales bacterium | reverse complement strand
AAAGCCGAGAGCACAACGAGTCGAATCAGAACAGAAGCGCAGGAAATCATCATTTGCGACCCCGGTCTGGTGCGGCGCCTAGTTCGGCCCTAACCCGACAAGCGGTCAGTACTCCCAGGGGCCCGGTGCTCGCTGGGTTGCGGTTTAGCGCTGGGGGCATGGCGTCCTCCCGTTTTTCTGATTAAGCCCGGGGGCACCACCCGAGTCCATTGGACGATGGTATCGACCGACACCTTTGTATCGGGACTGGCGGCGCGGCCCGGGCTGAGCGACCCGCCTTGCTCGTACTGTTCCGACCCCGACCCCCGCTCAGAGCTGAGTCCTGGCATTCATCAGAAATTAACAATGTCTCGGTGGACATCGGCCGCGGAACGTTGCATGCTGTTACACCTCTTGCCTTTCGCCCGAGAGGCCATCCGCGTGTGAGGCGCGCCAAGATATGAAGCGCGTGAGGAAATGTGAGCCTTGGGATCGAGTAGTGGCGGACGCCGCCCCATGCGATCACATCGTGCAGCTCTATCAGGACCAGGGTTTTCTCAACCGCGCCGTCTGCCGGTTCGCCGGTGCTGCTATCGCGAACGGAGAGGGCATCATTCTGGTCCCAACCCTAGCTCACTGGAACGCCATTCGCCGACGCCTCGAAACCGAGGGTGTGGATGTGGAAGCGGCACGGGAGCGCGAACAGCTGACAGTGGTGGACGCCGACGAATTCCTGCCCCGCTTCATGCGGGACGCCATGCCGGATTCGCCGGTGTTCCTTGGCCTCGCCGCCGACGTCATCGGACAGGCGCGCGCTGGAGGGCGCTACCAAAAAGTGCGTTGGTGGGGAGAGATGGTCAACGTCCTGTGGGAACGCGGCGATGTCGCCGCCAGTATGAACCTCGAAGACTTGTTCGACCAGCTTGCGAAAAAGCACGATATCTCGATCTTGTGCTCATTCTTAATGGACAACTTCAACGGCGAAGTTCACGCACGCATGCTGCCCAGGCTCGGGACGAATCATTCTCACCTGATTCCGGTGGAGGACTACGCTCGGCTAGAGCGCGCCGTAGCCGATGCGCTCCGGGAGACGGTCGGCCCGGACGAAGCTCGTGTCCTTGAAAGCCGGCTGCTCTCCGACTATCGGCCACCGTTCGACATGCCGCGCGCCCAAGCGTTGTTGCTGGCATTGCGTCAGGTTCTACCGGCGGTTGCCGACCCCGTCCTGCAGCGGAGCCGGAATCTGTACACTGCTTCAGGGGCCGCCTGATGACACCGCGGCGGGTTACGGTCAATCGCCGCTGGACCAATTTCCAGCGGGTCAACGCTGCCGACGCGGCTGCAGACACCGTGACTGCTGATCTGATCGAGATCCTGGATATCGTTGAAATTCCGATTGTCGTCCTGCGACGCGACCTTGCGATCGCTTGTTTCAATAAGGCGGCGGGTGTCCTAGGCTTCTCGCCGGCGGACATTGGTCGGGCGCCCCGCGATGTCTCGGTGCTCGCTGGCTTGCCGCGCCTGGAACAGCAGTGCAGCCAGGTCATCGCCGGCGGAGTGGAATCACGGGCCGACTTTCACGAGAGGGACAGGTGGTTCGTTGTCCGGATATCTCCGTGCACGAAAGGCGATCACCAAGTCACTGGCGCCGTGCTCACGTTCACGAATGTGACTGCTTTCCGCGCATGCGTGGATCAGGCCATCTACGAACGCGAGTGCACTAAGGCAATCCTCAACACGGTCGCCGATCCTCTCGTCGTGCTGCGTGCTGACCAGCGGATCGAAGCGGGCAATCGTGCCTTTTACACAATGTTCGGGGTTTCTCGCGATGAGATACAAGGGGTCTCACTCTACGAGCTTGGGAACGGCGCCTTTGAGCTTGCCCCGTTGCATGAGCAACTCAAGGAGATGGTTGCCGGCGATCACGCATTCCGGGCCGTCGAGGTGGATAACGTCCTTACGACAATCGGTCAGCGGACGCTAATTCTTGATGCCCATCCTTTGTCTTTTCCGGGCCATTTCGAGCGCCGCGCTTTGGTGACTTTCCACGACATCACGGCGCGCAAGCAGGCTGAAGCGGCCAAAGACCTGCGCTCGGAGGAGGAGTTGCGTCGCAGCGAGACATTTCTCGCAGAGGGCCAACGCCTCAGCTTGACCGGCAGCTTTTCTTGGAAGGTAGCGACCGGCGAAATCACGTGGTCAGAGCAGCTCTATCGCATCTACGAGTTTGAGGTCGGCGTGCCCGTGACGCTCGAGCTAATCCGCACTCGCGTCCATCCAGAAGACGTCAGTTTGATTGAGAAAATGAAAATGGTCGACCAGGCGCAAGACGCCGGCAACGGCTTCGAGTGGCACTGGCGTTTGATGATGCCTGACCATTCGATCAAGTATCTGCACGCTGTCGGCCACGCGACCCGGGACCGGAATGGTCGACTGGAGTACATCGCGGCGGTTCAGGATGTCACGGCTCGCCGAACCTCGGAAGAAGCTCTCGCCAGGGCCAGGTCGGAACTTGGGAAGGTTGCGAGAGTTACGAGCCTGGGAGTGCTAACGGCGTCGATCGCACACGAGATCAATCAGCCTATTTCCGGCATCGTCACCAATGCCAGCACGTGTTTGCGGATGCTCTCTGACGATCCCCCAAACATCGATGGCGCTCGCGAGACCGCCCGGCGCACGATTCGTGATGGGAACCGGGCCTCCGACGTAATCGCTCGACTGCGTACGCTTTATAGCAAGAAGGACCTCTCGCCGGAATTGATGGACCTGAATGAGGCCGCCCTAGAGGTCACGGCGCTGTCGCTGGGTGAGCTGCATCGGAACCGAGTGATTCTGCGCCATGAGCTTGCAGATGACCTGCCGGCCGTCATGGCCGATCGAATCCAGCTTCAGCAGGTCATCCTGAACCTTCTACGGAACGCTTCCGAGGCGATGAGCACCGTTGACGATCGCCCGAGAGAATTGCTCATCAGAACCGAACGCGATGAAGGGAATCACGTGCGCCTTAGCGTGAAGGATGTGGGAGTCGGTCTCACTCACGTCGCGGACAACCTCTTCGAACCTTTCCATACGACCAAAGCCGACGGAATGGGAATCGGGCTGTCTATCAGCCGGTCCATTATCGAGGCTCATCATGGAAATCTCTGGGCGATCCCCAATGATGGACCCGGAGCTACATTTTCCTTTGCCATCCCTTGTAGACTCGAAGATTTGGCGGCCTTCGAAACTCCTGTCAATCGGCCTGATCCGGCAACGGACGCGGCATGATCCTGCTCCCGCGCTCATAATCGGCCAAAAGCAATACTAAAGTACAATGGACGCGCTCTATGGAGTGGCGCATTCTCTTTGTCATGGAGTCCCTTCAGGGAAGGAGCGCCACCGAACGTCCGCTTCTATCCGTAGTTGATGACGATGAGTCGGTGCGCGAGTCGCTGCCCGATTTGCTTAGGGAGTTCGGCTTTGCGGCCCGCGCTTTTTCGTCCGCGAATGAGTTCCTCTTGTCCGATTGTGTCGACGAGACCAGGTGTCTGATCCTCGACATCGCGATGCCGGACATGAATGGACTTGCTCTTCAACAGGAATTGAGGCGTCGTGGCCAAGAGATTCCGGTCATCTTCATCACCGCCCAGAAGGACGAAGCCATCCGGGAGGAAGCCTTCAAACAAGGAGCCGTGAACGTGCTGTACAAGCCGTTCAGCGACACGGCTTTGCTTGAAGCACTGAATGCGGTCGTCCGGGTGAATTGAACGATGGGCCCAGTGTCTTGGGATATACTGTGAGCCTCGCGCGCGCTGTCAACTGCGAGTTGTGGTCAGCACCCGTGCCGCCCGCACCGATCGTATTCGTCGTTGATGACGATGTTTCCGTGCGCGAATCGCTGGAATTGCTGATCCAACACGAAGGTTGGCAAGTCGAAACCTTCGCATCCGCACAAGAATTCCTCGATCACCCGCGAGCTGGTCTTCCAAGCTGTCTGATCCTTGACTTTTCTCTTCCGGGCCTCAACGGTCTCGAACTGCAAGAGCGTGTAGCTGCCGAGCGGACTGATATGCCGATCATCTTCATTACGGGCCACGGCGATATACCGCTGACGGTCCGAGCCATGAAGGCCGGAGCGGTTGAATTCCTGACAAAACCTTTCAGTGATGGAGTGCTACTGAACGCCATTCGACAAGCCCTCCAGCGCAGCCGCATTGCTCTTAGCCACGAAGCGGAAGTACAGGAACTCCGGAACCGTTATGCGTCACTCACCCCTCGCGAACGGCAGGTCATGGCGTTGGTGGTTTCTGGCCTGTTGAACAAGCAGATCGGTGGCGAGCTCGGCATCAGCGAGATTACAGTGAAAGCGCATCGCGGACAGGTAATGCAGAAGATGAAAGCTGACTCCCTTGCCGCCCTAGTTGAGATGGCTGGCAAGCTTCGTAAGAGGGCCTCGGCTGTTAGTTTCGCTCCGACCAAGTAGTGAGCGCAGCTTTCAGTGCTATTCAACTATGGCCGGACGGTAGGAAACCGCCTCCTTGCGCCCAGTGAATTTCCGTCACCAATACCAATTCAGCTCGCCTTTCCTGTCGAGAATGGACGGTGGGCTCTCGACCAGCGGGTCCAGGCGGTCCGCCCGCTGCTTCATCCAGGTGATCCGTTGGCCCTTCGGCACATCGGCAGACAGGTCATGACGCGCCGCCAACCACAGCCGCTCCAACTCAGCGATGAATCAGCCCATCTGACGTGCCTTTGCCCAGCTCGCCACCCAGTCCTCTAGCTGCTGGACCTTCTTCTCCTCTTCTGAATCCTGTCCCTCAGTTCGAGCCTTTGGATTTCCTTCTTGCGCTGCTCGATCGCTTGCTGTCTCGCGCGCTCGGCGGCAAGTACGCGATCCCGTCCATCGCGCATCACGGCCCCGACGAGCTTCGCCAACAATTCTTCAAGCCGCTGCTTCTTTGTGTCACGGAACTTCTCCCCTCCCCACCTGTCCGCACCGACCCTGAATTCGAGGTCGCCGGTCGGCTCGTACTCGATTTCGGTTCTGGTCCAATTTAGTTCCTGCACCTTGCGACGGCTCTTCTCGCGGTACTTCTCGGCAAGGGCAAAGGGCACGTTATGACCAAAGATCTCCGCTACAGTGCCGTGCTTGCCTGTTCTTCGCCCGTGCCTCCAGGCACTTGGGGCTGCGGTTTCGATTCTCAACCGCAGCCCCGATACCATTCTTTCCCAAGCCTGGCACGCCCCATTTGGCTAATGCACCGTGACCATTAGAGTCACGCTTTGCGAGTTCGAACCAACCGTTGCGGTAACGGTAACTGGATACGTTCCCACCGGCGTAGGCTGCGGAGTGGAAGACTTCGAGCCACTCCCGCATCCGGACCAAAGGCAGGCAACGAGAATCAACAAGCCGGACGCGCGGGCGAACCGCCGCCCGGCGGCCCCGGCCGGCATGAATCCGCGTCGACCCAGCATCGGCAAGGTCGCGAACAGCGCAAACGCAAGCAGGAAGGGTAGGTATTGCCCCGAGCCCATGGGTGGGGGTAGCACGGTTGACGTAGAGAGCGCCGTAGGGCCAGCGGTGTGGACATTCACGTTGACCGTGGTGGGCCCGGTGCCATTGAGCGCGACCGACGCGGGCAGCACACAAATCGCTGCCGGAATCGACTGAGTGCACTTCAGGGAGAGTGTGCCCGTCGCGTTGCCCGCGGAAAACGACAGGCTGAAAATGGCGGTCTGACCTGCCGCAATCGTTGCCGACAAGGAAGAACCGGCGGCCGGCGCAATCGTCAGCGCCTCGCCAGTTCCGGACAGGGGAAGCAGTTCGGGGCTCCCGGCCGCATCGCTGGTCACCTGCAGGTTGGCCGTGCGATTTCCCGGTGCGGAAGGAGCAAACCGAAGTTGCATGAAACACAAATCGCCCGGCACTAGAGTGAAGGGCGCCGTGGTGCATGTCGAACCGACCGATTCAATGCTGAAATCGCCGCTGTTGACTCCTGTCACCGCCAGCCCGTTGACGTGTAGGTCGGCGCCCCCGCTGTTCGTCAAACTGATGACGATTGAGGAACTGGCGCCCACAAGTGGGTTGCCAAAAACAGGATTGGAGGGTGAGAAAGAAACTTCGGGAGCATTGGGAACGCCGATTCCGGACAGTTGCACAGCGGGACGGCTGTCACCGGTGTTATCCGTAATAGTAAGAGTCGCAGACTTTGCGCCCAAGGTCCCCGGCGAAAAGGTCACACTGACCGCACACTGGCTGCCTACCGCCAGGGTCGCTCCCGAGCAGCTGTCTTCGACGATTGCGAAGTCCGCGGCATTCATCCCGCCCAGGCTCACCGAATCAACGACTGCAGGAAACGAACCCGTACTTGAAACCGTCAGCTCTTTTGGCGGGCTGGTGACTCCTATCACTTGGTTACTGCTAAAGACTAGGGTCTGGTCGAGCTCCAGGAATGGAGCTTGTAGCAGGATCACGACGGCGCCGTTTTGTGAGTCGGTTACGACCAAATCGATCCGGCCATCGCCATTGAAGTGGCCCGCCGCCATGCCTGCGGGTTCTGCCCCGGACAAGACTCGTCCCAATGGCGAGCCGAAGCTTCCGTCGCCGCCGCCAAGACGCACTAAAACCCCTGGCGCGCTGAAAAATTCCAGGAAGCCAAAACAATCCCAGCTGTCGAAGCAGGAGAAAAAGCCAAGCGAGGCGGCGGCCACGTCGGACCTGCCGTCGTTATCGAAGTCGGCGCTCACGATCGAGACAGGCAATGTCGTGCTGGTGCTGTGTATCGGAGATGCGAACGTGCCGTCGCCATTACCCGGCAGCAAGCTGAGGTCGGGGTTAAGACCGGAGTCGCTGGAATTTGCCGATGCCAAGTCCAGCTTGCTATCCAGATTGAAATCCGCACTGGTCAGGGAGATGGGATTGGCGCTCACGAGATAGTCGGTCGCGGGCGCGAAGGTACCATCGCCCTTTCCCAGAAGTACGGACACATTGCTTGCCATGGAATTGGCGCTCGCTAGATCGACGTTGCCGTCGCCATCGAAGTCGCCGGCCACGATCGCCGCCGGAGCCGTGTTCGTGGTCAGATCCTGCCTCGCCGAGAGCGTGCCGTCCCCGTTGCCCAGCCAGACCGACACGGTATTGCCGACACGATTCGCCGTGGCAACATCGGAGTGTCCGTCCCCGTTGAAATCTGCGGTAACCACGGCGGCCGGACCTGTCCCGGCGGTAGAGTCCACGTGCTCCTGGAACGTGCCATCGCCGTTGCCCAGCAGTATGGAGATAGAGTTGCCTTCGTCATTGCCCGTGACCAGGTCAGGGTTGGAGTCGCCATTGAAATCAGCGACTGCGACCGCGACAGGATCCATGCCGGTGGCAAAGTTGCTGGCCGCTCCAAAGGTTCCATCGCCTTTGTTCAGGAGGACCGAGGCGTTGTTGGCCGTTCGATCGGCAGCCACCACATCCGGATGTCCGTCGCCGTTGAGGTCAGCCGTGGCCACGCCCGCCGGCTTGGTGCCGGCCGGATAGTCCTGTCGCGCGAACCCTACTTGCGCGTTCGCTGCGCGACTGACCAGTAGCACGGCGATGGTGATGGCCCACAAGCTCTTCCAAACGTCGTTGCTCCTACGCATGTCTCTTCTCCTCTTCGCAAGATCCGGTTGTCTTCCCGGCACGCCGCCACACTGCTTGATAGGAGGAGCGCCCTTCAATGCCTGGCGGATGCAAATCGGGAAGATTTAGGTCGTCGCCTATGCTGCTGATTCAAAGATGGTTAGCGCGATCGCAGGGACGAGCACACGCGCTCGATTGACACCCTTGGGGAGGGACGGTCACACTTCTAGAGCCTGACAGACAGCAATGGCCCAGCCGCCCAAAGCGGGGATTCTCTCCTTTGGCGCTTTCACTGTTGAAACGGAAACGGGAATCCTGCGCAAGCACGGAGTCCGTGTGAAGCTGGGCGGGCAATCCTTCGAGGTCCTGCACCTTCTTCTCAAGCGACCCGGGGAGCTGGTCAAACGCGAGGAACTCCGCGCAGCGCTGTGGCCTGCCGACACCTTCGTCGATTTCGAGCACGGCTTGAATGCGGCCGTGAACAAGCTGCGTGAGGCCCTGGGAGACTCGGCGGAAACGCCGCGTTACATCGAAACGCTGCCACGGCGCGGCTATCGCTTCGTCGGCCAACTCAACGAACCTGGGCCAGACGTAGTTGCTGCCGCCTATCCGTCACCCGAGCCTCCCTCCGTGCCTATGTCGACTCCCACCGCGGGGAGACGGCGACGCCAGATCGCGTTGCTGCTGGCTGTGCTTCTGGTGGGAGCTGTAGTCGCCTTCCTTGATGTGGGAGGCGTTCGAAGCAGAATCCTCGGTGGGCAGGTTCCGAGACTTCCGATTCACTCCCTGGCTGTCTTGCCGTTCGACAACCTGAGCGGCGATCCCAGGGAAGATTACCTTGCCGACGGTATGACCGAAGCGCTGATCGGGAGCCTGGCGCAGGTTCGCTCGTTCAAGGTGATTTCCCGCACCTCGGTCCTGCGGTATCGCAAGGCCGATAGGCCGCCCTTGCCCCAGATTGCTCGCGAACTGGGCGTGGACGCGGTCATCGAGGGATCGGTGCAGCGGGAAGGCGACACCGTACGTATTTCTGTCCAGTTGATTCATGGACCCACAGACGAGCACTTGTGGGCAAACCAATATCAGCGGGAAGTGGGCGGAGTCCTGGCCTTGCAGGGCGAGGTGGCGCAGGCAATCGCCCGCGAAATCCACGCACAGATGACCCCGCAGGAGAGCACGCGCCTTTCGCGCCAACAGCCGATCAATCCCGAAAGCTTTGAACTCTACGTCAAGGCCCGGCGGCTTTCCGATGGATTCGACCTCCAGGGAAGCAATCGCCTGCTGGAAGAGGCCGTTCACGCTGCCCCGGACTTCGCACCTGCCTACGCCAGCATGGCGGAGAATTACGTCCTGATGGCAATGACGGGGCGTTCAGTCCCGATGGACCTCTACGCAAAAGCCAAGAACGCGGCGCGACGGGCCTTGGAGCTCGATGAGGATCTGGCCGAGGCACATGTGGCGTTGGGTTGGGCGCGGCTTTATGAAGACTGGGACTGGGACGGGGTCGAACAGAGCATGCGCCAGGCCATCGACCTGAACCCAAGTTCGGCGGCAGCCCACTTTCACTATTCCATACTTCTGTCCGCCGTGGAACGGCATCCGCAGGCCATTGCAGAAGCACAATTCGCCTTACAGCTCGATCCGCTGTCTCCATTGATGATCACGAATCTGGGCTGGCGCTACGAGCCCGTGGATCCCGAAAAAGCGGCGGCGCTCTTCCGCGATGCCCTTGCGATCAACCCCAACCTGTTCGCCGCGCGAATGAACCTGGGATTGTTCCACCTCAGCAAGGGAAAGCAGGACGAGGCACTGGCGGAATTTCAGCAGTTTCCCGCCTGGGGCGCGGGCGGGGAAAAGCCCCTGCTGGCCTATGCGTTTGCGGTCATGGGAAAGAAGCAGCAGGCGATCGATCTGCTCAACCAAGCGCGCCACCCGCCCCGTGGGACCTACGTCTCCAAGTGCGCCATTGCCATCGCCTATGCGGCTTTGAATGACCCTGACGAGTCATTCCGCTGGCTCGACCGTGCTTACGACGAGCGGGATGGCTGGCTCCTCTTGTTGCGTTGGGACCGGAGGTTCGATCCCTTGCGCTCCGATCCCCGCTTTCAGACCCTGCTGGCCAGAATGAAGTTTCCGCCACCCGCGAAAACTGGCTAGAAGTGCAGTTTCAGGCCCATGCGAATCGTGCGCCCCAGTGCTTCGGAGCGCTCGGAATTGAGGAAGGTATCCGCCGTGGAGCCGTTTACCGTCAGACCGGGGGGCACGCCGAAATTCTGACGGTTGAAGAGATTGATTGTCTCGGCGCGATACTCCAAGCGGACCGACTCGGTCACGGAAAACCGCTTCACGGCGAGTAGATCCCACTGGATGGTTCCTGGGGTGAACAGGCTGTTGCGGGGCGCCGTGTTCGGACCCGGCAGCCCCGCTCCTTCGACCCAGTGCACGTCCATCGATGTCACGCAGGTCTGCGTTTCCGGATTGAAAAGCCCTGTCGCACACGTCGCGAGGTTCACCCGAACCGCACGGCTGCGAAACGGAGCGTCCGGATTGCCCAGATCCGGGCGGTCCGGCCCCGCCTGGCCGTCGCCATTGCGATCGGTGCCGTTCAGGATCGTGTAGGGAGCTCCCGTAACCAGTTGGGTCACGCCACCCAGCGCCCAGCCGCCGGCAATCGTGCTCCAGAACCCGGCCCGCGGTCCCCTTACTTCCCAGATGTAGTGGATGACCAAGCGATGTAGGCGATGGTTGTCCGAAACCCCGCGGTCGACTCGGTTGCTGAACCCGAGCACTGTCGGAAGCGATTCAAACTGGCTGCCGGTAGAGAGGGTGGGAAACACTTCCGTGATGTTGTCGATGTTCCGTGACCAGGTCCACGCCCCTTCCAGATGCAAGCTGCCTGCGGGGGTAGGCGAGAAACGTCGTCGAACGATCAGTTGTAAAGAATGATAGATGTTACTGCCCGAATTGTCCCGGATAGTCCTCGGCCCAACGCTGTTCATGAACCGAATGGGAGGAGTGCCGGGCGCCACGATCGGGTTCACATCCCGCGTGCGAAACAGGGCTCGCCCCGCCGTAGCCACGTAGGCGACTTCCAGAGTGACATTGCCAACCATCTCCCGTTCAAGACCCAAAGACCAGTGCAGGACGTAGGGATTGCGCATGTGGGGATCGAAGAGGTTGTCCTGCGGCGTGAAAGGGGTAAGCGGTACCGGTGCGATGCTTGCAAACTGCGCCGAGAAGTTCGCCGATCCACGCGGGTTTACCGGGTTGGCTGCGGTACCCTGCACGGAGTTGATCTGACCGCCGAGAGTATTGGGCGCGGTGCCCGCGATGTTGGAGAGAAGGTTGTTGAAGTAGGTCTCGTAAGTTACCTGGAAACCTCCCCGCAAAACCGAGCGCTTGTCGCCGAAGATCCGTCTCCACAACGGCCACTGGATTGCCGGATTCCACGCGAAGCCTACCGCTGGACCGAGATTGTTGTTGTCGGGCGCCACCTGGTTCGGCGTCGCGAAATCGGTTGCACTGTAATCGGTGAAGGCAGGGATCTGGAAGACGTTGGCAGGCTGGCCGAAGTTCTCATAGCGCAGCCCCAGGTTCAGGTTGAAATCCGAACGCAGCCGCCAGTTGTCCTGGAAAAAGTAGGAGTGCCGAAAGGTGTTGGGGTAGAAGACTGGACTCCCGAACACGCGGGCAAGCGATCCGCCGCTGCCTCCGAAATCGTCGATAAAGTTGGCCAGCCCGGTCACAGCTCCACTGCTGGGAAAGCCCGCCACGGCCGTGCTGGCCCGGTACACGAACGTCCCCCTCTCGTTGAAAGGCGGCCGCTGCTTCACCAACTGCCGCAGGAAATCCACTCCGAAGCGGATCTGGTGCCTTCCTTTCACCCAAGACACGGTGTCCTGATACTGCCAGTTGTTGGTAAAACGGAACTGGGGAATGTTGGGGCGCAGGCCGAAACCGGTGACCGACGGGATAGAGTAATTGGCCAGATTGGCGTGAAAGACGTCGGGGGCAAGGCCGGGAAAATCGAAGACGATGCGTCCATAGGAAAAGCGGAATTCGTTGGTCCAGGAAGAGCTGAAGGCATAGGTGTCGGCGAAAAGCGCCGACAGGAGCTTGCCCGCGAATCCGCGGTCGAAGCCCTCCAGGTTGTTGAAGGCCGGAGCCTGCGCAGCGTCGTCATACAGCCATCGGAAGCTCATGGCTTGCTTCGCGGAAGGAGCGTGATCGATCCGGACCACGTGATTGCTGTCCAAGGTGGCTTGGGAAGCGGCGCGGGAAACCGTCCCCACTTCCACCGACATGCCGGCCCGGTCGGTGCCGTTGCATGAGCCCGTGGCGGCAAACGTGTTCGGAGGAATGGCGACGGAGATATCGGAGACGCTGCCGCCGCCCCTCAGGCCGCCGAGCACGTCAAGATAAAGCGCAGCATTGGGACAAGACCCTGCTAGGGCTTGCAGTGTTGCGACGCCGGCGTCGGTCGGGACGACGAGGTTGGCGCTGAGCGCCAGGGCGTAGCTGCGATCCCACTGCGCCCCGGCAAAGAAGAATGTCCTGCCTCGGCCATCGTACAGGCCTGGAATCACAACCGGCCCTCCCAGAGTGAAGGAGGGGATATTCCGCACCAGGCGTGGCGGGATTTCTTGGGAAGGGGAGGCGCCCAGTCGCTCCGAGTTATCCGTGGCGTCGAACCCGTTGCTCCTGTAGTACCACGCAGCAGTTCCGTGCAATTCGTTGGTGCCGGATTTCGTGATGTGATTGATCACGGCGCCGCCCGCGCGGCCAAACTCCGCGCCGAATTGCGTGGTTTGCACCACCACCTCCTGGATGGCGTCTGCGTTGGTGACCAGAAACGCAGGACCGGCCTGCGTGGTTTCGTTGTTCTCCATTCCATCGATCATGAAATTGTTGTTTTGCGCCGTTTGCCCATTGACGGAAACGTTGAAGCCATTCGCCAGCGACGCGGTGTTCGGATTCAGCGTGCCGGGAAGCAGCAAGGCTAGGGCATTGGTATCGGAAGCGGGCAGGGGCAGTCCCAAGATTTGCTTCGATGGGAAGTTCCCGCCTCGAAGTGCGTCACTGGCTTGCACAGCGGCGAGAGAATCCCCATATACCTCCACCCGGGTCTTCCCCTGCCCCAACTCGAGTGCGAAGTCTACCGCCGCAATGCGGTTTGCCTGAATCGTGATCCCGGCCTGGACGGCAACCTTGAAGCCGGCAGCCTTGGCGGTCGCATCGTAGATTCCCGGGTCCATGGCATCCAGGCGATACAAGCCGACATGATTTGTGGCCGTCTCTCGCCGAACGTTCGTTGCCTTGTTCACAAACGAAATCGCTGCGTTGGGCACGACGGCTCCACTGGGGTCGACGACCGTGCCCATGGCCGCTCCTCGACTAGTCTGAGCCGCCGAGGGGAGCACCAAGAGACAACAAAGGATGGAGAGTGCGCGTACCAGGCGCGGGCTGAACGCCCTCGGAGATCGCGATTGTCGCAACATCACCTTGCCAGCCAGCTTGAACCCTGGGTCGGTTTCCAAACCACAACTGACAGTCCGACTCAGAGGGCGCGTGGTTCCTGGCATTGACCCCGACCCACCCTTACAAGGTGCCCACCAGGCCAAACAGCCGCAATGTACCCCAACTTATTCCGTGTGAATACCCTCGTCTCAATTTGTTTCAGATTCGGAAATCGGGTTCTTTCATCCAACCCAGCCTTCTTGATAGACCAGTTTCGAAGCCGGTTTTCAGAGAGAACCCTATGAATTCGAACCCTCAGTAGTAGTCTTGGCCGACGCGATAATCTCACGAATTTTTTGCTAGATTTCCACCTCTTGCGAAACCGGACTTCGAAGCCTGCCTTCGGAGAAAACAGGGCATTTTGGCGGCGATTCAGCCTCCGCCCGGATTCTCCGCAGTCCGGTTTCGAATCGAAAACCGCGAAAGTCCCGCCAATTCGCGAGTGTTGTAGGACTACTCACGGAGAGAATCGAAACAGCAGACTCGCTGGCGGAGAGGAAGGGATTCGAACCCTTGATAGAGGTTTTGGCCCCTATAACGGTTTAGCAAACCGCCGCCTTCAGCCACTCGGCCACCTCTCCGGAGAGGAAAACCACGGGCGGGCGATTCGACCTTGCACGATTATAGCGGAATGTGCGGCGAAGGAGTCGCGGGATTCAAGGCCGCCGGAGGACGGTGGAGTTCGGGTCAAGCAGCAGGCGGGTGGCGGCGCCGGGAACGGAGATGCGGAATTCGGTCTCCGTGCCGTCGGCGAAAACGCGGCCCAGGAACACGGGCGCACCCCGGGCAGCTTGCGCATATATCGGCACGGAGGTAATGAGCTGGTCCGGCGCGTCCTTCTGCACGATTTTGCCGGTGGCGAAGGTCTTCGAGCCGCGGCGCTCAAAGCGGACATCAGCCAGCTCCAGGCGCGGCACGGCGGTGCCGCGCACCCAGCCCTCGAAGAACCAGCCCAACGAGGATCGACCTTCGAAGCGCAGCGCAGGCGGCAGAACCTCCTCGAAGGCCTGCTGCAGGTCGGCCGTAGAGAGGTCGCGGCCTTCGTGTCGCTCCCGCAGGCGGCGGAGTACCTGGAAGAACAGAGCGTCGGCTTCGCGTCCGCCGGCGGTATTCCGCAGCAGGTGGCGGAGCATGTGAAAGAGCCAGGTGCCGCGACCGTAGGCCACAACGTCGTATCCGTCGGGAAACCTGGAAGAGGAGAGGCGCAGACCCAGGGTCACCGGTCCGGCCTCGGCGTAAGGCCCACCGCCGGCGGCGGATTTCTGCAGGAGTTCATCGCGGTAGGAATCCATCAGCTTGCGGAACTCATCCGGCTTTTGCTCTTCGAGTTCGAGAAGGGC
Organism: Terriglobales bacterium; assembly: GCA_035454605.1. Classification (NCBI taxonomy): domain Bacteria; kingdom Pseudomonadati; phylum Acidobacteriota; class Terriglobia; order Terriglobales; species Terriglobales bacterium. The sequence goes on along the minus strand of DATIGQ010000103.1, from coordinate 6,654 downwards.
GAGGTAGTTGCAAACCGCCTCGACCACCCATTGGTCGCGGTAGGTGTGCCACAGGATGAGGTCGCCCCACCACTGGTGCGCGGTCTCGTGGGCGGGCGTAACGTCGCCCAGGCGGATGACGTCCACAGCGCCCAACCCGGCGCGGCTTCGTTCCTCGGGCGTGAGGAAAGAGTAGCTGGAGAGGAAGATGAGTCCGGGCCAGCCCTGGCTGTTGCGTCCCGGCATTTGGGTGATGGACAGTTGCCGGTAGGGGAAGGGCCCAAGGCGGCGGGAGAGGAACTCGACCGAGCGCGCGGTCCGGTCGGCGAGTTGCTGGGCGTTGCGCGCCGGCTGCGGACGGGCGGCGGGCACCGCCACCGCGGCCCGAGGCAGGTTGATGAGCCGCGGATCTCCGCCGGGCGGCCGGATCAACATGCTGGAACGCGGGAAGGCGTCTTCTACGCTGCGGGCGGCATAGGTCTCGATTACCGTTCCGGAAATCTCGGCGCGCGCGCTCTCATAGCGCCCCAGATTGAATCCGGCCATCGGAATCGGCCGGTCCGAGGTCCAGCGCGAGACCGTGAAGCCTTCCTTGGTTTCCATGGAGACACGCCGGCCGGTAGCCACCAGCGTCCACTCCTCCGGATAGCGAAACTCGAGGTCGAAGTCGCCCATGGCCATGCCGCGGTTGGGAAACCAGGTGCCACGCGCGCCCACGTAAAGCAATCCGCCGCCGGCATCGGAGAGCACGTCGCCGCCGTAACGGAAGCGCAAGGTAATCTTGCGCCCGACCGGGATGGGTTGGGGAAAGACGACCGCGACCAGGTCGTTGCCGCGGCGCGCCAGCTCGGTGCCGCGCAGTGCTTCGTTCTGGATGAGCTCCAGCGGCTGGCCGTCGGCGGTGACCGACTCCACTCTCAGATAGCGGGAGAGCTCGAAACCGAGCAGGCGGCGGCCGGCGCCGCTCACTTCCATATCCAACTCGGCTTCGGCCTCCAAACGGGTGGGCGGTTTCACTTCGGCGCGGATGCGATAGCCGGAAACGCGCAGCTCGGCCTCGGGCGCAAAACCGGAATCCACCTCGCGGCCGGTAGCGGCGGTGCGCCGGCTGCGGCCGGGGAACGAGGTCCAGAGGTCGTAGTAGGCATTACCGTCGCGCCAGGCGATCTGGCCGGCGGCGACACTCTCGCCCAGCAGCGCGTCGATGCGCACCTCGAAGGTGCCCAGCGTCTCGCCGGTGACGCGGGCGTGGAGCATGCGGGAGGCTGCTTCCGGACTCTCATCAGGAGCGCCGTCGAGCGGGCGCGGCGGCTGGTTGGTGTAGCTCAGCAGCAGGCGCAGCGCGTCCGGCTCGGCCAGCGTGCGGGCCACGGCATCCCAGCGGCTGACGAACTCGGCGCCCTCCGCCTTCCACAGGTAGGGCTGAAGCTCGCGGAAGACGTCGTCACTGAAGCGCAGGTACGCGCTGGAAAACTTCTCGGTGAGGATGGGCGAGCCGGTGAAGCGGGCCAGCGAAGCGCGCTCCACCTGGTCGGGCGGAGAGAGCAACATCTCGCCGTCGCCCTCGAAGAAAGCGCCGGTAATGTGACCGTCGACGGCCTGGGTGAAGGCGATGGTGCCGTCGTCGAAGATGAACTGCACGCCCTCGCGGTCGAGCACGGCGTCGCGCACGTTGTAGACATGGGTGGCGTCGAGGCCGACAGAACGCAGGCGGAGGTAGAGCGCGGTAGCGGGTCCGGGCGGCGTAGCGGGAGCGGGCGGGGGCGCAGGCGCCTGCGCGGTCGCGACGACCGTCAGGAGCGCAACGATTGCGCACCAAAACCAACTGGGGATTCTGGGCACGGTCAAGGCCGCCTCTGCCTACCAGTAGGATGCCCGGTCGGGAGGGTGGTTGTCACGTGCGACTCCCACGTCTGCGCCGAAAAGATGACGCAGACGTGGGGCACGGGCGGCATCAGTCGGCGAACGGATATTCGAGGTAAGGCCGTGAAACACTAGCGATTCGATCTTTCGGGGAGAGGATGGGTGTCTCAGTTGCCCCTTCAAGGTCGAAGTTGACGTCGATCTTGATGTAGGGACACTTTCGAAAGAGGTATCTTCCCTGTGTACGGAAAGAGACTCCTCCATCCAGTTGAAAATCCTTCTCGATGTCTGCCCGCAGCATACCCGGCTTCAATTTCTTTGCTGCCTCCAATGCTTGGGCAATCAGTCTGCAGGGTTGCTCTTGTGAGTCTTGAGACTGTGCGGTTGCGCGCCAGAGCACCAGGAAGACTAGACAGACTAACAGTGCGAGCCGTTTCGTGTTGTTCATAAGATATCCTCTTAAGGCAGCGGGCTTCGACTGTGCGATTCGCCGCTTGACTTGGTGATGGTGTACCTCCAAGTGCCATCTGCGTTCTGGCTCACTGACCGAGTAATTGTAAAGGAGGCCATATCAACAGGGTTTCCATTGTTCGCACAAGAGCAGGTGTACCGGTAGACCTGATTGGCAGTAAATGAAGCCGTGGAATATGGTGTAGCAAACGAGCTTGGTGGGATGTGTGCGTCCGCAAACCCGCCTGAAGACCCCGGGCCAGTGACTACAGTTGGGTTGGGAGTGGACTGTACCATTGGTGCAGGCCAGATGTACGTCGAGTTTGAGGTTGGATAGTTCACGATCTCAGAGATGACACAATTCGACAGGTCACTCAAAACGCCGGTGCTCGAATCCCACGCGTAGGTAATGGTGAGCTTCCCATCCGGTGAGCCGAATGAACTGATTTTTCTGAAGTTCGTCGGCACGGCACACTTCGCATCCACATTATTGGAAACCTGTTGCACCTGCTGCGGGCAGAATGGGACGCCCGGCGTGCGCAGGCTGATGTTCGCAGCAGAGGTGGTTTGGCCGGACGTAAAGGCGGACACCAATCCCGTGGAGTTGATACCGGCGATGGTGGAGTTGCCTGTGGCCCAATTGAACCCGTAGCTTGTGCGAGTTGTGATGGCACCGGTGCAGGCATTTTCGACGTAAATCTCGTCTTGGCGTGAGAAGCCGACGGCAATCCCAAGCGGATTCGGCGCCAGGCCCAGGGCGTCATACCCGCAGCAGTTTGCACAGCCATAGGTGGCGCGCCCGTAGGTGGAATCGAGGATCAGCTTGCCTTCATAGAGAAAGCCCACCATGTCGTCGTCCACCTGGTCGAACTCGTAGATGCCGTTGGTGGTATTGAGAGGAATGGTGCGGCCTTCGCGGTCGGGAATCTGGTTCTGAATCAGTTGGCGGACATTCAGCCAAATGGATTCGCCCGGCTGGAGGGTCTGCTCGGTGAGCTCGTAGGAGCCGAGGGCGTGGCGCAGCGTGGCCTTGACACGGGCGGGCTTGTCACCGGCATTGCCGGTGGTAATCAAGGAGTTGTGGGTGGAATCGACGCTCCACATACTGCCTCTCCAGGAGAAACTCAGCGCATCGGTAAACGGCGACTGGAGAACATATCGGAAGGCTGGGTCGTGGGTGGCGCTGATGGCAACCAGATCGCCCCGGGCGCCACGATAGTTGAGCCTGACCGCCGCCCAATGGGCGCCGGCGGGGATGATCCCGTCTTGCTGATACGTGCTCAAGTCGACGCTGCGGGTTTCGTTACTCCCTAGCTGGACCTGGCCGAGGTCGGCAACGCCCCACTTGTTACCTTCTCGCCAACTGGCGCTGAGTGTGACGCCCCGAATTCCAGCCGAAGCGTTGCGCAATAGAAGCTCGGGGTTAAGCACGGTTTTCTCCGGCAGCGCCAGGGCGGGATCGGGGTTAGCCAGGGCGACCATGGCGGCCACGTACTGCTGGCCCGCGATATCCGTGGGCGCGCCACGATCAAAGGGCTTTATGATCGCGGAATAGCCCGTAGCCTCGTCATAGACGATGTGGGCCACCTGGATGAGGCCGCCGTCGGCATCGAGGGTGAGGCGCAAGCCACCGAATGCACCCTCGATGTTGCCGGATCGAAGAAGTTCGCGAACGTCGAGCTTCGCGGTTTGGCCGGGCCCGAACGCCAGCTTCCTCTGCGAGGCTGTTCCGTCAGGACCGTAGAGCTCGATTGCTCCCTGAACAGGGCGGTCGCCGGTATTGGTGACGATTAGAACCTCGGATGCGGTTTCTGTGGGGAGCCACCAGACGCTCTCCTGCGAACCTGCAGCAAAGTTCGCATCCTGCATGAGAGCATCGAAATGGAATGCAATAGGATGGCCGGGCATATACACCATCGAATCTGCGTAGATGTTACGAGTGTGCGTTCCGCTGAACCTGAACAAGACGGAGCCATAGGCCCCGACTCGCTGGGAGAGCTCCGGAGCTGCCTTCGCAACCTCTTGTTCCACGTCGATTTCAAGTGCCTGATTCGCCTCCAGCGTGCGGGTGGTAAGCAGAATCTCGCGTCCGGTGAACTGGCGGAGAACCGGAGTAACGGTCACGCGCTTCTCAGCCAAGCTGTTGCGCACCTCCAGGTGAGTGGACCAGCCGGGCTCCAGACTCCAGAACGGGGCGTAGACGGTCTGGTCCTTCACCTTGCCCAGGTTCGGTGGGGGCTGCGAGAAGACAAGTGCGGGAGAAAGGGCCAACACGCAAAGCAGAGCCACAAGGCGAGCGAGCATCGATTGCCTCCGACGGAGTTTCCAGCCGCGATCGCCTCGAGCCCATTGAGGGATGCTAAGGCGACCGCGCAGGATACAGGACCTTACAGACGTTGCGCACGACTGGGCCGGTTTTGTTCCGGAAGCGGAACATGAGGGCAGCTGCCTTGCGTTCAAGCATTTGCGGGCATGGCGACTGTGCACCGCAGAAAAGAGATGGGATGAACCGCAGCTCACTTTCGTAATCAACGCACGTTTGCAAACTAGCTTCGCGATCATGTCGCTCAGCGTGTGGCTGTCCTCTTTACTGCTAGAATCCGGGTTGTGCGGGCCTTTCTCATCCTTCTTTCTGCGTGTTTCCTCAGTGCCCATGTGGCTGTGCCGGCCGCAGCGGAGACTATCCGCCTGAAAAACGGACGCTCAATCGTGGCCGACCGGGTGCGTGAAAAGGGCAGCCGCATCGAGTATGAGATCGGCGACAACACCTACGCCATCGCCAAGTCACTGGTGGAGCGAATCGACGCCGGGAGTGCGCCGCCGGCGGCCTCCTCGCGGGCGGAATTGCCCATGCTCGCGCCCAGCCAACCGGTAGAGCGCGCCGATGAATTGCTGGCGCGGGTGGTTCGCGACGGGCGCGTGGACACCGAAGCCCTGGCGGCGCTCGACGATCCCTCGAAGCCCGACCAGGCCGCCGCCGCCTACTTCGTCGCCGCGCAGCACGAGCTCAACCATGGCAGCCCGGAGCAGGCGCGGCGGCACCTGGAGCGCGCCGTCGCTTATCTTCCGGAACATGCCGTGCTGCTGGAGCACTACGTCGCGGTACTGGTGCAACTGAAGCGCTATCAGGAAGCCATCTCGCGGGCGGAGCAGGCCACCCGCCTGGCGCCGAATTCGGCGGACGCCTTCGGGCTGCTGGGCCTGGCGCTGTTCTACTCCGGAAAGACCGAAGAAGCGGTGAAGGCGTGGCGGAAGTCGCTGGCGCTGCGTCCCAGCGCCGTAGTCGAGCAATACCTGGCGCAGGCGGAGCGCGACCTGGCCGCCGAGTCCACCTACGGCCAGCAGGAGAGCGGCCATTTCTCCATGCGCTACGAAGGGCGCCAGGTGTCGGCGGAGTTGCGGCGGGACATCCTGGCGACTCTGGAAGCGCATTACGACGCGCTGGTGAACGAGTTGGGCGTGGCTCCGCGTGAGACCATCCCGGTGATCCTCTACACCGAGCAGGCCTTCAGCGACGTCACCCAGGCGCCGGCGTGGATGGGGGCGCTGAACGACGGCAAGCTGCGCATCCCGGTGGAGGGCCTGGAACGCATGACCGGCGAACTCTCGCGCGTGCTCAAGCACGAGCTGGCGCACTCCTTCATCAACCAGATCACGCGCAATCGTTGCCCGGTGTGGCTGAACGAAGGGGTGGCCATGGCGCTGGAGCCGCGCAACTCGGCGCCCTACGGACGCATGCTGGCGCAGCTTTTTCTGACGCAGCGCCACATCCCGCTGAACGCGCTGGAAGGACCGTTCACGCGCTTCTCGTCGGCGCAGGCGACGGTGGCGTACCTCGAATCCCTGGCGGCGGTGGACTACATCCGCGACACCTACGGCATGAGCGACGTGGTGCGCGTGCTGGAACGGATCGGCGAGGGCGCCAGCACCGAAACCGCGCTGCGCACGACCGTGCGAGCCGGATATGGACGCCTGGAAGAGGACATCGGGCAGTATCTCAAGAAGACCTACGGAGAATAGGAGAGTACCGAGTACCCAGTACCGAGTTCTCGGAACGCGGAGACCGCCGGCCGGTCCAAGTGCGTTCCGGAACCGGAACGCTGGGATGAAACGGCGGCGGCTTCATCCTACCTGTCCTATAATCCCGTTTTTATGCGCCGTCAGCCGCCAGCGCTGCTTCTTCTGCCGATTGCGCTCGTCTTGTTGCTGACCGCCTCCCCCGCCGCCGGAGACACCATCTACTTCAAGAACGGGACCTCCATCGAGGTCGCCAACGCGCGTGAGATCGAGGGCTACGTCGTCTACAACGCCGGCAAGGAGGTGTACAAGGTCCCGCGCAGCCAGGTGGAGCGCATCGTCAAG
>DATIGQ010000102.1 GCA_035454605.1 Terriglobales bacterium | reverse complement strand
ATCTTCGCCTTGGGGGCGGTGCTGTACGAGATGGCGACGGGGAAGCGGGCGTTCGAGGGCAAGAGCCAGCTTTCGGTGGCGAGCGCGATTCTGGAGCGGGACCCGGAACCGATTTCGCGCAGCCAGCCGCTGGCGCCCACGGCGTTGGAGCACGTGGTAGGCACGTGCCTGGCCAAGGATCCAGAAGACAGGTGGCAGAGCGCCGCCGACGTCAAGCGCCAACTGAACTGGATATCGGAAGGTGGGTCGACGGTGGCGGCTCCCGCGGTGCAGGGGGCGAAACGGAAAACGCGCGAGCGCCTGGCCTGGGGCGTCGCCGCCGTGTTGCTGGTCGGCTTCGTGCTAGCCGCGGCCGGTTACCTCATGCGCGCGCCCCAGCCGCGGCGCGCGGTGCGAGTCAGCGTCATGGCGCCGCCGGATACCGCCTTCCAACCCTTCGATTTTGCGCTCTCGCCGGATGGCTCCAAGCTTGCCTTCGTGGCGGCTGGGCCCGGGGGCGCACCGCAGCTCTGGGTGCGTCCGCTGGATTCCCTGAGCGGCCAGCCTCTGGCCGGGACCGAGGGCGCCGGATACCCATTCTGGTCGCCGGACAGTCGCCAGATCGGATTCTTCGCCGGCGGCAAGCTGAAGAGAATCGAGGCTTCCGGGGGCACGGTCCAAATCATCACCGAAGCAACCGACCCAAGAGGCGGGGCGTGGAACCCCGAGGGCGTCATCCTGTTCACGCCCACGACTGACGATCCCCTCTATCGAGTGAACGCCAGCGGCGGAGCCGCCACACCCCTGACGAACCTGGTCCCGCAGGGCGACAGTACTCATCGCTGGCCCCAGTTTCTTCCCGACGGCCGCCACTTCATTTACCTGGTCCGCACGGGCAGTGGCGCGACCGGAAGCGCGCAAAAGGGGGAGGAGACCGGCAACGGCATCTACCTGGGTTCGCTGGATTCGCCGGACCGCAGGACGTTGCTGGTGAGCAGCGAGCACCGCGCCATGTACGCCGCGGGCCATCTGCTGTTCGTGCGCGCCCTCAACCTGATGGCGCAGCGATTCGACCCCCGCAAGCTGCAACTGGCGGGAGACCCGGTGCCCGTGGCCGCGCAGGTAGCCGTCGATGCCCGCTGGACAGCGGCCTATTCCGCTTCCGACGACGGCAAGTTGGTGTTCCAATCCGGCGGCGTCGGCGGGCTGGCGCTCACGTCGTATGACCGCGCCGGCAAGCCCGGCGCGGTCGTGGCCACCGACTCGTTCAATGTGGCCCGCCTCTCGCCCGATGGCCGCAAGGTGGCCGGCAGCGTGACCGACAGCAACTCCGGCACCCTCGACCTCTGGATCTACGACCTGGCGCGCGGAGTGAAGACCCGTCTCACCTTCGACCCCGGCCAGGACGATGACCCGGTGTGGTCGCCGGACGGGAGCACCTTGGTCTTCGACTCCACTCGCAAGGGAGCCTACGACCTCTACTGGAAGCCGGCCAACGGCGCCCACCCGGAGGAGCTGCTTTACGAAGACAAAGCCATCAAGTACGCCACCAGTTGGTCCTCCGACGGCAAGTACGTGCTGTTCGACCGCCGCGACCCCCAAGGCAAGACTAGGAGTGACCTGTGGGTGTTGCCCATGTTCGGCGAGCGCAAGCCCTTCCCCTTCCTGGAAACGCAATTCGACGAGCATATTGGGGAATTCTCTCCGGACGGCAAATGGGTGGCCTACGTTTCCAATGAATCGGGCCGGGAGGAGGTCTATGCCGTGGCCTTCCCCAAGCCGGGAGGGCGCTTCCAGATCTCAGTCAGGGGCGGCAACAATCCCAAATGGCGGGCTGACGGCAGAGAGCTGCTCTATCTGGACGCCAATAGCAAGCTGATGGCTGTCCCTATCGCAGCCCGCGGCGACAGCCTGGAGATCGGGACGGCCCAGCCCTTGTTCCAGCCTCGCATCGGGGCGCGGGAATACTCCCTGGTCTCCGTGGGCGACGGCAAGCGCTTCCTGGTGATAGAAAATCCACAGATCACCGCCTCCAGCCTGACGCTGGTGCTGAACTGGGACTCCGCGCTGAAGAAGTAGGGGCCGCTGGCTGTCAGGCAACGACATGGGAACGGCTACGACACCAAACTGACTCCCACACATTGCGTAGTTGAGCAAGAAACTGCAAGGCTTGAGTCCTGCCCTGTGCGACCATGGGCGTGCAGCGGACAAGACACAGGAGCAGCGATGATAGCCCGCATCTGGCACGGTTACACTTCACCCCAGAACGCCGACGCCTACGAACAATTGCTCAAGACGACCATCCTGCCAGGGATCCACCGGGTCGCTGGTTATCGGGGCGCGTACCTCATGCGGCGCGACGCCGGCGCCGAAGCTGAGTTCATCACCGTGACGCTGTGGGAATCCATGGAAGCGATTCAGGCGTTTGCCGGGGGAGAACGCGATGCAGCGGTCATCCCGGAGCCGGCGAGAAAGCTGCTGTCGCGCTACGACAGCCGGTCCGTGCACTACGACGCCACCTGGTGCCCGTAAGGACCCGCCCTCTCCGCTCCGCCGCCACGCGGCACGTTAGGCGTTATTCCTCGATGGCCTTCCCCACGTTCCGCAGGTGCTTGCGCAGCGTGTACGCCGGGTCCTGGGAGCGTTTGGCTTTGTAGTCATCCCAACGAAACTGCTGGCGCAAGCTCACACCCGTGCTGGCAAGGCGGGCCTGCTCGCGCTCGGTGTGGTGGATCTGCCCCGCAAGCCGAACAACCTCTTCGACGCGGGTGCCGGGTACGAACACGGCGCCGTC
>DATIGQ010000101.1 GCA_035454605.1 Terriglobales bacterium | reverse complement strand
ACTACCGGCTTCAGGCGTCCCTTGAAGACGTGGCCGAGCACGGCGTGCAGCTCGCCCATGGTGCCCATGTAGGAACCGAGGAATTGCAAGTGGCGCGAATACAGGAAGCGCAAGTCGAATTGGGCTTCGGGGCCGGTGGTGGCGCCGCAGGTAACGATGCGCCCGGCGGGCTTGAGCGACTTCATGCTCTCCAGCCACGTGGCCTTGCCCACGTGCTCGAAGACCACGTCCACGCCCGCCTTGGCGGTGATCTTCTTCACTTCCTCGGAGATGGTCTGCTGGTAGTGGTCAATGGTGTAGTCGGCGCCCAGGTCGCGGGCGCGCTCCAGCTTGGCCTCGGAGCCGGCGGTGGCGATGACACGGGCGCTGAACAGCTTGCAAATCTGAATGGCGGCCGTTCCGATGCCGGAACTCGCACCCAGCACCAGCACGATCTCTCCGGGCTGGATGCGGGCCAGGCCCACCAGCATGTGCCAGGCAGTGAGGAACACCAGCGGGAGGCTGGAAAGCTCGTCCCAGGTGAGGGTGACGGCGTCGGAGGGAACGGGGATGACGTTCACCGGATCGACCGCCATCAGTTCGCAGTTGCCGCCATCCACGCGGTTACCCAGCACGGTGAACTGCGCACACAAATTCTGCCGGCCGCCGACACACTGGGCGCACCGACCGCAGTACACCATAGGCGCAAGCACCACACGCTCTCCCGCTTTAAGACTGTTGACGTATTCACCGACTTCGACGATCTCCCCCGAAACATCGGATCCGTTGATGTGCGGCAGGTTCACCCCCGGCAGCCCCTTGCGCACCCAGAGGTCGAGGTGGTTCATGGCGCAGGCCTTCACCCGCACCAGCACCTGGTCCTTGCGCAGAACGGGATCGGGCGCATCCTCGTACTTCAGGACTTCCGGACCTCCGAACTGGTGGAAGCGGACGGCTTTCATGGAGAGTCTCCTTCCTGTGGGCGCAGAAGAAAAATCTATCACGGAGACACGGAGGAATCTGTGCGCGGCTGCCGCCCTCACTTTGACTTGCCTGCACTGAACGCCCATAATCAAGCCGTAACCAGCTAGTTATCCTGTGGACCTCTACGAAGAGATCGTGCGGCTAAGGCGCGACGGGCGCAAAGGGGCGCTGGCGACCATCGTGAACGTGCGCGGGTCGATTCCCTCGTTCCGCACCGCCAAGATGCTGGTGCGCGACGACGGGTCGATCGTGGGCACGATCGGCGGCGGCTGCGTCGAAGGCGAAGTGTGGCAGGCGGCGCGCGAGGTGATGGAAGACGAGAAGCCGCGCACCCTCACCTTCAACCTGAACGCCGATCCCAAATACGACTCCGGCCTGGTGTGCGGCGGAACGCTGGAAGTATTCGTGGAGCCGGTGCTGCCGACGGCCACGCTATACCTGTTCGGCGCCGGGCATGTAGGGCAGCATCTGGCGAAGGTGGCACGCATCGCAGGGTTCGATGTGGTGGTGACCGACGACCGGGAGGCTTACGCCAACCGCGAACGCTTCCCCGAGGCGAGCGAGATCCACGCCGAGGACTTCGAACGGGCGATGGCGAGAATCGAGCCCAACGAGTCGTCGTACATCGTCATCGTGACGCGCGGACACCGGGACGACATGCGGGTGCTGCGCTGGGCGGTGGAGACGCGGGCCCGGTACGTGGGCATGATCGGCTCGCGACGCAAGATGATCGCCATCTGCCGCGAACTGGAACGACAGGGCGTGGCGCGCGAGAAGCTGGAACGCGTGTACTCGCCGGTGGGCCTGGATATCGGGGCCGTCGCACCGGAAGAAATCGCCGTGGCCATCGTGGCCGAACTGATCGCCGTGCGCCGCAAGTCAGAAATGCCGCTGCCTCACCTGCGCTGGTCCACGAGGAAGACAGCCAGCGAGGACGCCGTACCGAGCGTCGAGCAGGACGTGGCGGAAGAGAGCTCCTAGCTCCTAGCCCTTCAGCCAGGCCACCTGCAACCTGCTACCCGAGACGCGCGGCACTCTTTCCTACCCCGTTGCCTGCGTCTCTGTTATGTTTCTGGCATGGCGATAGCGCCCAGCTTCTGCGGTGTGGTGCTGGCAGCGGGAGAGTCGGCGGGCATGGAGCGCGACAAGGCCCTGCTGACCTATCGCGGGCGCACCTTCCTGGCCGGGGCCATCGAGACGCTGCGGCCGCACACTGACATGGTGCTGGTGGTGGTGGGCCGCAACCGCGATGCGCTCAGCCCTATCGTCTATGCCGCCGGCGCCTTCCTGGTGGAGAACCCGGAACCGGAGCGCGGGCAGTTCAGCTCCCTGCAGGCGGGGATGAGGGAGGTACTGAACCGCGGGCGCGACGCGGCCATCGTCATGCTCGTGGACCGGCCGCCGGTGGCCGAAGCTACCGTGGGACAGCTACGACATGCCTTTGTGGCTGCAGCCCAACGCGGCCGCTGGGCGGTGGTGCCGGAGTATCGCGACCAGCATGGGCATCCTCTGATCGTGGGGCGGGAGATGATCGAGGCGTTTCTGCGGGCGCCGGTCACGTCGAACGCGCGCGCGGTGGAGCATTCGCTGCCGGAGCGCATCGAGTACGTGAAGGTCGAAGACCCTATGGTCGGCTTCAACGTCGAGAGCCCGGAAGACCACCAGCGGCTGGCCGCCTCCTAGGATTTCAACGCAGAGTCCGCAGAGATCGCCGAGGAAGACCATCGATTGTCCAAAGAAACCTCGCCCGCGGCCAGCGACTTCGTAACCTCAATCCTGCGTCTGAATCTCCGCAAGGCCGCGTTTGATTGCGACGGCACGCTGTGGTCCGGCGATGCCGGCGCGGACTTCTTCTACTGGGAGCTCGACCGTGGCCTGCTGCCGCCGGAGGTTTCCTCGTGGGCGCGCAAGCGCTATTCCACGTATGAAGAAGGCAAGGTGAACGAAGCGGTGATGTGCGGGGAGATGGTCACGCTGCATAAGGGACTGGAGGACCGCGTGGTTGCGCAGGCGGCAGAGGAGTTTGTCGCCGAGGTCGTCGAGCCGCGCATCTTCCCCGAGATGCGGAAGTTGGTGGCAAGTCTGAGCGCCGCCGGCTGCGAGGTGTGGGCGGTATCGTCCACGGCCGAGTGGGTGGTGCGGGCCGGGGTACGCCGGCTGGGCATCGCCGCTGAGCACGTGCTGGCGGCGAGCGCGGCGCTCGAGAACGGAAGGATCACGGACCGGCTGATCCGAGTTCCGACGGGTGATGACAAGGCGCGGGCGCTGCGGGACGCCGGCATCACCACGCTCGATGCCGCCTTCGGGAACACCCTGCACGACGTCGCGATGCTGGAGATGGCGCGCCACCCGTTCGCCATCAACCCGCGACCGGCGCTAGAAAAGCTGGCACGGGAACACGGATGGGCCGTGTACCGGGCTCACTGACGCAGGGCGCCGAGCGCGGCGCGCAGCGCGTCCAGCGCCAAGTGACTGGCGTGAGTGGACTCGTTGGCAAGGCCGCCCACACCCTCGACGATCTGCTCACGCCGCAGGGCGCGGGCTTCCTCCAGCGACTTGCCGTGCAGCCATTCCGTCAAAAGCGAGCCGCAGGCGATGGAAGCCACGCAGCCGCGGGTGCGGTAGCGGGCGTCCGTGATGCGGCCGCCGGCAACTTTCAGCGTGAGCAGCATGATGTCGCCGCAGGCCGGGTTCTCGACCTCGGCCCGCGCATCGGCATCGGCAATCTCGCCCACGTTGCGCGGGTGCTCGAAGTGGTCGAGGAGCTGGGGCGAGTACATGGCGGGTGAGAACAATTCTAGCAATAGGCAATGAGCTGGTTCTCGTCGCGCTTATAATCCGCTCGTGGGCGTGAGCTACCTGGAGTTCGCCAAGGGTGTCTTCCGGCCCAAGCGGCTGGAATCGTTGTTTCTGTTCGTCACCTCTACGTGCAATTCGCTGTGCCGCACCTGCTTCTACTGGGACGAGCTCAACCAGGGCCGCGACCTCAGCTTCGAGCAGATCGCGCGTCTGAGCGAGACGGCTCCTCCCTTCCATAAGCTGTGGCTCTCCGGCGGAGAGCCCTTCCTGCGCAAGGAGCTGGCGGAAATCATCGAGCTGTTCTACAGGAACAACGGGGTGCGGCACGTCAACCTGCCGACCAACGGCCTGCTGCCCGCGAAGGTCGAGCAGGTGATCGACCACGTGCTGGAGCGGTGTCCTGAACTGACCGTGGACCTGAATTTCTCGCTCGACGGGCTGGCCAACACCCATGACGCCATCCGCGGCGTCCCCAACAACTTCCAGAAGACGCTGGCCACCATGGAGCGGGCGGCGGGCAAATGGAAAGGCGTGCGGCGGCTGCGGCGCAACGTGGTGAGTTGCGTGACCGCCGAGAACTACCAGGAACTGGTGTCGCTGGGCCTGAAGATGCTGGCGGAGACCGAAAGCGACGGGCACTACTTCGAGATCATCCGCGGCAATCCCATGGACCCGGACTTGAAGCGCCTGGACCGCGAGGAACTGGGGGCGTTGCATCGCCGGCTGATGTGGATCCATGAGCGCTACGCGGAAAAGCTCTTCGCGCATCTCGAGTGGCCGGCCCGGCAGTTCGCCAAGCTCTACTACCTGGGACACGTGCGCTTCCATTTCGACCTGCACCAGCGGAACCACTACGGCCAGCAGCCCTGGCCCATGCCCTGCACCGCCGGGCAGACCACGATGGTCATCGACCACGACGGACATTTCCGCTCCTGCGAGCTGCGGGCGAAGCTGGGCCGTGTGCAGGACTTCGACTGCAACCTGGGAGCCGCGCTCGAGTCCGACGCCATGCGGCGCGACGTCGAGGCCGTCCCCGGGGACCAGTGCTGGTGCACGCACTCCTGCTGGATCCACTCCTCGGCCAAGTTCAGCCCCAAGGTACAGTTGTTCCACATCCCCTGGGCGTACCTGAAGCATCGCTGGCAGCGGCTGCCCGAAACGGAGATCGCGGAACTGGAGCGCTTCCGGGTGAGCGATGCGCCCGCCGCTTGAGCCCCGCCCCAGCGCGCAGGTGCGGCCGTGAGAGTCGCGGTGACGGGCAGCGCCGGCCTTTTCGGTTCCGCGCTGGCGGATGCGTTCGCAGCCCGGCACACGGTGCTACGGCTCACCCGCCGGCACGCCGACCTCACGGACGCCCAGGCTCTGCGGCGCGCTTTGCAACAGTTCCCTGCAGAGTTATTGGTGCACAGCGCGGCCGCCCGCGATCCCGACCGCTGTGAAGCGGACCCGCAGATGGCGGCCGCAACGAACGTCGAAGCCACACGTAACGTCGTTGCAGCAGCGCGCGCAATGGGCGCCGCCGTTGTCTACATCTCCACCGACGCAGTCTTCGATGGCCTCAAGAACAGTCCATACACCGAGTCCGATGCCCCTGCGCCGCTCTCCGTCTATGGACGTACCAAGCTGCAGGCGGAGCATCTCGTGCGGGAGCTGGATCGCTGGTGGATCTTCCGTATGCCGGTTCTGTTCGGACCGGCGGGCAAGGACTTCGTACGCTCCGGCCTGCAAGCGCTGGTCGCGGGCCGTGAACCTCCTGTTGCCTCCGATCAAGTGGCTTGCGCCGCCTACACGCTGGAGGCCGCCCACAAGATCCGCGAAGTGGTCGAGGCGAGCGCGATGGGGCTGTTTCACCTTTCGAATCGGGGAGCGTGTTCGCGGGTGGACCTGCTTCGCCGCGCCGCCGAACTTGCGGGGCTGGATCCTTCACTCGTGCAGGGAAAGATGATGGACGAGCTGCAACGAGCCGGGCCGCGGCCCAAGTATGCGGTGATGAAGATGGAGGCGCTCCATGAGCGCGGGTTCTCCCTGCCCCGAACGTGGCAGGAGGCCTTGGCCGACTACCTCTCCACCTTTCCTTTCACGGCGAGCCCATGACCGCGCCGCCGAGGTCTGCGGCTTCGTATACTTGTGAACGTGGCTCGCGACCTCACGCCCCGGCGCGTTGCTTGTCTGCAGCCCAGCGCCACGGTGACGATGGCCGGGCTGGGGCTGCTGGATCGGGTAGTCGCGTGCACGAAATGGTGCGTCGAGGTGTGCCCGGAAGCGGCGGGTGACGGGCGCACTGTCGTGCAGGACTCCTGGTCGGCGCAAGCAGAAGAGATCCGGGCGGCCGAGCCCGACCTGGTCATCGCCTCGGTTCCCTACCGCGTGGAGGCGCTGGAAGAAATCCTGCGCGCCGGAGTTTCGTTTCTCGCGCTTGCGCCGAGGACGCTGGAAGACGTCTGCCGCGACATCGCCTCCATCGCCGGGGTGATGGGCGCGAGCGAACGGGGCGGCCGGATGATCGAAGACATGGAGCGCGAGGTCCGCGCCGTGCGGGCGAAGACCGCGAGCCTGGCGCGGCCGCGCGTCTTCTGCGAGGAGTGGGGCAAGCCCATCATTCGCTCGCAGCGCTGGGTGGCGGAGCTGGTGGAGGCGGCCGGAGGTGAGTTCCTGGGGGAGCCGGGCGCGCAGACAGACGCGGCCAGTGTCGCCACAGCAGATCCGGAAGTGATGGTGGCTGCATGGTGCGGGGCGGGCGACCGCGTGCCGCTGGAGAAAATTATCCGCGACCGCGGCTGGCAACAGACCAGCGCCGCGCGCAGCCGCAGCGTTTTCTGCATTCCTGACGAGTACCTGAATACGCCCGCCACGACCCTGCTGATGGGGCTGCGGGCTCTGGCCGCTGTCCTGCATCCCGAGGTGTTCCCAGAGATGGCCGCCCGGGTGCGGCGCATCGAATCGTCCTAAGGCACAAGCGGCACTGCTCCGCCCAGCCGCGTTCCACAGGAATCCACAGGGAGCGGGTTTCAGCGCTGTGGTTAAATAGCCGGATATGTCGGTGGCCACGAAGCGCGACGAGCTTCTGACGGACCTTGAGCGCGTGGCGTCTGCCGCGAAGTCCGCCCACGACCTGATGCGGGCCATCGTCGAGCGGCTGGCGCGGCTCCCCGCCTACAACTGGGTGGGTTTCTACATGCTCGATCCTGCCGACCCCAAGACCCTGGTGCTGGGGCCGTTTGTCGGGGCCGACACGCCGCACAAGCGCATCCCGCTGGACCAGGGAATCTGCGGGGCAGCAGCGGCAAGCGGCCAAACGTTAGTTGTGGATGACGTTCACGCGGATCCCCGCTACCTGGCGTGTTCGCTGGAAACGCGCTCGGAAATCGTGGTCCCCGTGTTCGCGCGCGGCCGGGTGGTGGGCGAGATCGATATCGACAGCCACGCGCCGGCGGCCTTCGGCCCGGAAGACCGGGCTTTGGTGGAGAGCTGCGCCGCCATGGTGGGACGCTACCTCGAGAAGACCACCTCATGAAGCAGGTGGCGGCGGCCCTCATCGTGCGCGACGGCAAGGTGCTTGTCTGCCAGCGCACGCAATACCAGTCCATGCCGTTGAAGTGGGAGTTCCCGGGTGGCAAGATCGAGCGCGGCGAGCAGCCGCGAGACGGCCTGGTGCGCGAACTGGAAGAGGAACTGGGCATCCAGGCGCGGGTGGGCGACGAGGTCGCGCGGTTGCGCCACACCTACCCCAGCGGAGCCGCGGTCGAGCTACGCTTCTTTCTGGTGGAGCACTACGAGGGCGAGCCGGAGAACCGCATTTTCCGCGACGTACAGTGGGTGGAACGCGCGGCCCTGCCTTCCTATGACTTTCTCGAAGCCGACCTGGAACTGGTGAAGGACATCGCCGCGGGCAAGATCCTGCCTAAGCACACCTAACTGTTGGTCCGTCTACTCAGCTCATCCACACCAGGATCAAGGTAAGCAGGGCCGTTCCACCGGCGGTGACCCAGGCTACGACGTTGTACAGGCGCGAATTGACGTGATTCCCCATCAGATCTTTCTTGTTGACCAGCTTGATCATGAAGAAGAGCACGAAGGGCAGGAGCACGCCGTTCACCACCTGCGACAGAACGGTGATTCTCAGCAGCGGAAATTCGGGCCACAGGATGACACCGGCTCCGGCCGCGATGAGCGCGGTATAAAGCCAGTAAAAGCCGCGCGCCTCGCTGAACTTTTTGTCGATACCCGACTCCAGGCCCAGCCCCTCGCACACCGTATAGGCAGTCGACAGGGGCAGGATGGAGGCTGCGAACAACGAGGCGTTGAACAAGCCGAAGGCGAACAGGATGGAGGCGTATTTGCCGGCGAGCGGGCGCAGGGCATAGGCCGCGTCGGCGGCGTCGTGGATCTCGGTGTGTCCGGCCGCGTTCAGCGCCGCGGCGCAGGCGATGACGATGAAGCCGGCCACGATGGGCGCGAAGATGGCGCCCACGATCACGTCGATCTTGGCCAGCTTGTAAGTGCGCGTGGTTACACCTTTCTCCACCACCGAGGCCTGCAGGTAGAACTGCATCCAGGGAGCGATGGTGGCCCCGATCATGGCGGTGACCATGTAGAGGTATCCG
>DATIGQ010000100.1 GCA_035454605.1 Terriglobales bacterium | reverse complement strand
ACGCGTTCACACGGAAGAGGCAAGAGAGAAGACGATGCCGCACGTTGAGATCACGTTCCTGAAGGGCCGCACGCTGGAACAGAAGCGCAAGCTGGTGAAGCGGGTGACCGACGCGCTGGTGGAAGAGGCCGGAGCGACGCGCGAAGCCGTTTCGGTCGCCATCGTCGAAGTGGAGAAGGAAGATTTTGCGCGCGGCGGTGTCCTGATCGCAGACCGCAAGTAGATCCAGCATCAAAGCTCACCACCCTTCGGCTACGCTCAGGGCAGGCTTCGGACACGCAGGGCGCACAAGGCGCGCCTAGAGCGGCCTGTAGAGGTTGGCGTCGGTGCGGTCGGCGACCCTGGGCAGCTCGCCGCGGGCGATCTCCAGAAAGTGCGGCGTGGCGCGATGCGCTTCGAGCGCGGCGTCGTCCTTGTATTGTTCGTAGACCAGGAAGCGGGCGGGGTCGTCGCGGTGACGCTGCGCGACGTAGAGCAGGCAGCCGGGCTCCTTGCGTGATTCTTCCTGCAAGGTGCGGAAGAGGCGCGCGACCTCATCTTCCTTGCCGGGCTTGGCGGTCCAGCCGACGACCAGGATGACCATGCTGTGCTCTATGCGCCGCGCGCCGTTTTGGGCGCGGTTGTAGTACCCAGGGTTTCCACGAAACCTTCTGCGAAGATGGTCCGGTCCCGCTCGGGGCCGGTAGAGACCATGCCGATGCGCGCGCCGGTTTCCTTTTCCAGGAATTCCAGATAGGCGCGAGCCTGGGCGGGGAGCTTCTCCAGGGTACGCGCGCCGGAGGTAGGCTTCTGCCAGCCGGGCAACGTCTTGTACACGCACTCGACCTTCTCGAAGCCAGCGGCCTGCGACGGCACTTCCGCCATCTTCTTGCCGTTGATCTTGTAGCCGACGCAGACGGGGATTTCCGCCAGGTCGTCGAGCACGTCGAGCTTGGTGACCACGAGCGACTCGATGCCGTTGATCATGACGGCGTAGCGCAGCAGCGGCAAGTCGACCCAGCCGCAGCGGCGCGGCCGTCCGGTGACGGCGCCGTATTCGTTGCCGCGGTTGCGCAGGCGGTCGCCCGCGTCGCCTTCCAGTTCGGTGGGAAAGGGACCGCCTCCGACGCGCGTGCAGTACGCCTTGGTCACGCCGAGGACCATGGAGATGGCGGTGGGCGCGACGCCGGTGCCGATCACCGCGCCGCCCGAAGTGGCGCTCGAGGAGGTGACGAACGGATAGGTGCCGTGGTCGATATCCAGCATGGTTCCCTGGGCGCCCTCGAACAGCACCGACTTGCCGTCGCGAATGGCGGCGTTCAGCAGCATGGTGGTATCGGCGACGAAGGGCGCGATCTCACCCGCGGCTGCGGCGTACTCGGCGTACATCTTGTCGGGATCCAGCGGCTCGGAGTTGAAGAGCGCATGCGCGATCATGTTCTTTTCCCGGCATGCGTTCTCGATGTGAGTCTTGAGCAGAGCCGAGTCGAGCAGGTCGGCGACGCGCAAGCCGCGGCGGCCGGCCTTGTCCTCATACGACGGCCCGATGCCGCGCGAGGTGGTGCCGATCTTGACGCGCCCGGGCGCGTTCTCGGAAGCCAACTCCAGCATGCGGTGGTAGGGCAGGATGACGTGGGCACGGCTGGAGACGAACAGGTTGCCGTCCACCTTGACTCCGGCTTCGCGCAGCGCGGCGACCTCACGCAAGAAGGCGACGGGGTCGAGCACCACGCCATTGCCGATGACGCTCTTGCAGCCTGTCCGGAGCACGCCGCAGGGAACGAGCTGCAGAATGAACTTTTTGCCGCCGATCAGGACGGTGTGTCCGGCGTTGTGGCCGCCGGCATAGCGGGCGACCACGTCGAAGCGCTCGGAGAGCACGTCGACGATCTTGCCTTTGCCTTCGTCGCCCCACTGGGCGCCGACGATGACGGCGGTTCTTCCTCTGCTCATACGAGAGTTGCCACTCGGAATTCGCACACATCTTGCCCGTCGGGCCTAGCTGGAATCTATGAGATGCAGGGGAAAGACGGGAACAGCCGTGTGCCGAGGAATGATAAACCATGGAACGCACGACGACCAAGCGAATCGTGACCGTGCGCGTGAGAGAATCGATGGCCTACCGGAGAGGACGAAGTGCCTGAGCTTCCCGAGGTCGAGACGATTGCGCGCGGACTGGCGAAGCGCGTGACCGGCGACGCCATCGAATCGGTCTGGATCGGCGAAAAGCCAGAGCCGCTGAGATCGCCGGCGAAGCAGATTGCGGCGGCGCTGAACCAGGCGCGCATCGCGGGCGTGCGGCGGGTAGGGAAGCACATCGTGTTCGATCTGAGCCGGCTGCGCAAACGTTCCGCGCAGAGTCAGTTCATTGTTCATCTGGGCATGACGGGAAAGCTGCTGGTAGTGCCGGCAGATGCCGAAGTGGAGCGGCACACGCACGCCATCGTGCGGCTGGCTTCGGGACGGGAACTGCGCTTCGTGGACCCGCGGCGGTTCGGGCGGCTGGCCGTAGCGGAGCGCTTTGAGGGCACCGGCGCGGAGCCGCTGGACATCGGCTTCGAGCTGTTCACGGGCCTCTTCCGCGGAAGACGGACGCCGATCAAGAACGCGCTCCTCAATCAGAAGCTGCTGCGGGGCGTGGGCAACATCTACGCCGACGAGTCGCTGTTCCGCGCCGGGCTGCGTCCGCGGCGAAAGGCGACGCGGCTGACGCGCGACGACCTGCGCCGCCTGTATGACGCGTTGCAGCAGGTGTTGAACCAGGCGATCGCCGCCGGGGGTTCTTCCATCTCCGATTACGTGGACTCGGAGGGAGACCCGGGCTCGTTCCAGTTCGAGCACCGCGTCTACGGGCGGGAAGGCGAGCCTTGTTCGGTATGCGAAGCGCCGATCAAGCGGGTGGTACTGGCGGGAAGAAGCGCGCACTATTGCCCGAAGTGCCAGAAGTGATTGTCGAATTTGCGAATTGTCGAAGTGCCGAATTGAACTGCGCCTGATTCGGCCGCATTCGCAGGTTTCAGTTCGGCAATTCCCCAATTCAACAATTCGCGAATCCCTCGAGAATGTCGTGGTAGTCTCTCTCGTCCATGTCCTCCTTCGCCATCGGCGTCGATCTGGGCGGCACGAACCTGCGTATTGCAGCAGTGGCCGACGACGGGCGAATCCTCGAAAAGGTGACCACTGGAACCGAGGTAGCGCGCGGGCGCGACTCCGTGCTGGACGAGATGTGCGGCGCCATCGGGCGGCTGGCTGCGGGTATCGCCGGCGGGCGGAAGCTGGCGGGGATCGGCATCGGGGTGCCGGGCATCATCGACATGGAAACCGGCATGCTGCACGAGTCGCCCAATCTGCCCGGCTGGCACAATTACCCGGTGCGCGACGAGATCGAGCGGCGCCTCAAGACACGCGTGGTGCTGGAGAACGACGCCAACTGCGCCGCGCTGGGAGAAGCCTGGGTAGGAGCGGCGCGCGGCTCTTCCGACATGTGCATGATCACGCTGGGTACGGGCGTGGGCGGCGGAATCGTGCTGGGCGGACGCATCTGGCACGGCATGACCGGCATGGCCGGCGAGCTGGGCCACATCACGGTGGTGCCGGACGGCGTTCCCTGCGGCTGCGGCAACCGCGGCTGCATCGAGCAGTACGCCTCGGCCAGCGCGGTCGAGCGCATGGCGCGCGAAGTGCTTGCCGAGGCCCGCGCCGAGACCGCGCGACCCGGGGGGAAGGCCTCCGAATGGACGTCCAAGGCGGTGTTCGAGCAGGCAAGGCGTGGAGACAAGCAGGCGCAGGGAATCTTCGACACCGTGGGGCGCATGCTGGGAGTGCTGATTGCCGACCTGGTGAACGCGCTCAACCTGCCGATGTATGTGATCGGCGGAGGCGTGGCCGGAGCCTGGGAAGCGTTCTCCCCAGCCCTGTTCGAGGAAGTGATGAAGCG
Source organism: Terriglobales bacterium (assembly GCA_035454605.1). NCBI lineage: Bacteria > Pseudomonadati > Acidobacteriota > Terriglobia > Terriglobales > Terriglobales bacterium. The sequence continues at coordinate 30,030 of DATIGQ010000100.1, read as the reverse complement.
CTCGTTCGTCTACGCGGCGACCGCGCCCCAGGGAGGGAAAACCCGCATGCGGACCGAAATCCGGCGAGCGGAATTAGGCTCGGACGCGGGATTGATCGGTGCGGCAAGGTTGCCGATGGTTCCGGCGGAACGCGAGGAGCATTTGCAGACGCGAGGATAAAGCCTTTTCACCGCACAGACCGCAGGAGACAGATCGCGGAGTCGGCTACCTTACGGGCGCGCGTTCCATCACCTTCTTGAGCGCGGCGACGAACCTCTGATTCATTTCCGGGGTGCCAACGGTGACGCGCAGGGCGGTGGGCGCGCCCCAGGCAGTGAGCGGACGCACAATGACGCCTTCCGCCTGCAGGCGGCGGGCGAGTGCGGCGGCGTCCTCGGCGACGTCGAAGTAGATGAAGTTGGCAGCCGTGGGGACGGAACGGATGCCGAGCTCGCGGAACTGCTGGCCGAGCCAGGCTACGCCGCTTTCGTTCATCTCCAGCGAGCGGCGGATGTGAGCTTCGTCATCCAGGGCGGCCAGCGCGCCGGCTTCGGCCACGGCGGAAATCGAAAACGCCGTACGCAGGCGGGCGAGGCATTCGACCAGCCGGGGAGAGCCAAAGCCGTAGCCGACGCGCGCCCCCGCCAGGCCGTGCGCCTTGGAGAAGGTGCGCAGCACGATCAGATTGCGTCCCTGGCGAACATAGTCGAGCGAGTGCGAGTACTCCATGCCGCGCGAGCGCGCATAGTGTGCGGCGTAGTCGCAATAGGCCTCGTCAAGGACCACCAGGACGTGGTCCGGCACGCGGTCGAGAAAGGCGTCAGTAGCGGCGGCGTCGAACAATGTGCCGGTCGGATTGTTGGGATTGGCAAGGAAGACCAGGCGGGTGTCGCGAGTGATGGAGCGAGCGACGGCGTCGAGGTCGAAGGCATCGTCGCGCATGGTGACTTCCACCAGCGTGCCGCCTGCGGCGCGCACCGCGATGGGATAGACGATGAACGAGCGCTGGCTGGTGACGGCGTTGCAGCCGGGCGCGAGCAGCATGCGCGCCAGCAGGTCGAGGAGCACCGTGGAACCGTCGGCGACGATGACGTGCTCGGCGCCCAGGCCGTGGCGCTCGGCCAGGCGGAGGCGGAGGTCGGAGGCGTCGTTGTCCGGGTAATAGTTCGTTTCCGCCACGGCGCGCCGCATGGCCTCCATCGCGCGGGGCGACGGGCCCAGAGGATTCTCGTTCGACGACATCTTGATACAAGCGACGCCGCTTTCGCGTTCCGCCTGCCGGATGGGCTTGCCGGGAATGTATTGCGCCAGGGCGCGGATGTGCTCCGGGATAAAGTCTTCGATCGAGGCCATGGGCTCAGTCTTTTTTATCACGAGCGCGGGGAGCGCGAAACCTGCCGGAGGCGGCGGCGCGCAGGCCGGCGACCTCGGCGGGCGTAAGGGCACGCGACGCGCCCGGCGGGACGTCCAGCTCCAGCGGGCCGTACTTCACACGCCGGATCTTCTCCACGTGATGGCCGATGGCTTCGAACATGCGGCGGATCTGCCGGTTGCGTCCTTCGATGAGCGTGACCTCGTACCAGGGATTGGGCGCGTCATGCAGCAGCTTGACGCGGGCCGGAGCCGTGGTGGCCGCAGGCAGCTTGCGGCCGGAGCGCACCGGGTCGTGCGCGCCGCCGATGCGTATGCCGGAACGCAGGCGAGCGACAGCTTCCTCGCCCGGCTTTTTGCCGACCTTGACCAGATACGTTTTAGGAACATGGGACGCGGCGCGGGTCAGCAAGTTGGCGAGTTCACCGTCGTTGGTGAGGAGCAGCAGGCCTTCGCTGGCATAGTCGAGCCGTCCGACCGGGAAGACGCGCGCGCCGGCGCCGCGGACCAGGTCGAGCACCGTGGGACGGCCCTCGGGGTCACGGGCCGTGGTGACGTAGCCGCGCGGCTTGTTCAGCAACAGATAGACGTGGCGCTCGGCGGCGCGCAACAGCTTGCCATCCACCCGGACGTGGTCATGCTCCGGGTCGGCCTTGGCGCCGAGTTCGGTCACGACCTTCCCGTTCACCTGCACGCGGCCTTGCGTGATCAGTTCCTCCGCCTTGCGGCGTGAGGTTACGCCGGCGGCGGCGATGATCTTCTGCAGGCGGATGACGGGCATCAAGGTTGGTTTTACCACAGAGACGCGGAGAACACGCGGCGCTATGACTCCGGAGCGGGCGTGCTTTCGGCCGGTGCTTCCTCGGCATCCGGGACGCCGGTGGCGTCGGGCACGGCGGAGGGAGCGCCGAACAGATCCGCTTGCACGGTCTGGCCGGTGACCTCCTCGAACTCCTTGAGGCTGGGCAGCTCGCCCACGTCCTCGAGGCCGAAGCGCAACAGGAATTCCTTGGTGGTCTTGTAGAGGATGGGCCGGCCGACCACCGCCTTGCGTCCGGCGGTGGTGATGAGCTTGCGATCGAGCAGGGTGGCGATGACGGCGGAAGAATCGACGCCGCGGATCTCGTTGATCTCCGGGACGGTGACCGGCTGTTTGTAAGCGATGACGGAGAGGGTCTCGAGCGCGGGCAGGGAGAGCCGCACCGGCGGCTTCAGGTTCTTGACGAAGGCGCGCACCACGTCATGGTGCTCGGGCCGGGTGGACATCCTGTAGCCGCCCGCGACCTGGCGGATCTCCATGCCACGGTCGGCGGCAGCGTACTCGGCCGTGAGTTCGCTGACGACGCGGCGAATCTCTGCCTTGAGGGCGGCGGCCTCCGGGGGCGCGCCGTCCGCGGTGGGGCGGTCCTTGAGCACGGCGACCAACTGGTCAAGCGTCACCGGTTCCTCGGCGGCGTAAATGATGGCTTCGATCTCGGATTTCAGGCTCATGAAATTGTGGCGTCCCTACGGGACCCGCTCCGGATGACGGCGCAAAGCTACCTCCAGTCGTCGCGCACGGCGGCGCCGTCGCTCAGCACGGTGTCAAACATCTCGTGCTTCTTTACGTAAATCTCGCCGAAGATGCGGTCCTGGCGCAGCAGGATGGCTTGCAGGCGGACCAGCTCCAAGAGCGCCAGGAACGCGCAAACCAGCGCCTTGCGCGAGCGCACCGGCTGCAGCAGGCTGGTGAGGCGCAAAGCGCGGTCCTCGAGCAGCAGGCGGCGGCGCAGGTAGTCGATCATCTGCGAGACCGTGACCGCGTCCTCGTCCACCTGCAGCACGGGGCGGTTGCGGGCGCGGTCGAGAATGACCTGGAAGGTGCGCACCAGATCGACCACATCGGCAGCAAGCTCCGGTTCCGTGCCCTCGGCTTCCTCGAACTCCTTCTGCGCCGGGTTCGACCAGGTGGCGTTCTCGATCTGCTGCTTCTGCAGGAGCATCTGCGCCGCGGTCTTGAACTTTTCATGCTCGAGCAGGCGATAGACCAGTTCGGCGCGCGGGTCTTCCTGCTCCTCCGCGGGCCCGTTGGGGTCGCGGGGCAGCAGCATCCTCGACTTGATGTGGATGAGCATGGCCGCCATGTAGATGAACTCGGCGGCCACGTTCACGTCGAGCTGCTTCATCTGCTCGACGTAGGCGAGATACTGCGCCGTGATCTGCGCGATAGGAATGTCATAGATGTTGATGTCCTGCTTGCGGATGAGATCGAGCAGCAGGTCGAGCGGGCCGTCGTACACCTGCCCGATGGTCACCGCGAACGGGAAATCGCTGGCTTCCGCGGGCGGACGGGGCGCGGGTTGAGTCGGCTCGGGCATTCGGTTCATTGTAGGGTGATTCGCTGTTGCTGTGCCTGCATTATTTGCCGGTCACTGGGCGGACTTGGGAGGCTCGTACTCCGGCGACATGCCCATGGCGGCGCGCACCTGCTGCATGGTGGCATCAGCGGCGCGTGCGGCCCGGGTGGAGCCCTCCTCCAGGATGTCCCAGGCGAGGCGCGGCTTTTCTTCGTACTTGCGGCGGCGTTCCTGCATGGGGGCCAGCACCTGGACGAGCGCGTCCGCGGCCCATCCCTTGCACTCGATACAGCCGATGCCCGCGGAGCGGCATCCTTCGTAGACCTTGGCCAGTGTTTCCTGCGAGCTGAACAGCTTGTGCAGGTCGCCCACGGGGCAGACGTCGGGATTGCCCGGGTCGCTGCGGCGCACGCGCGCCGGGTCCGTGACCATGGTCTTGAGCTTGGCGCGCAGCGAGTCCTCCGGCTCGGTCATCAGGATGACGTTGTCGTACGACTTGGACATCTTGCGGCCGTCGGTGCCGGGCAGCTTGGGCGAGGGCGTGAACAAGGTCTTGGGTTCGGGGAACGACCAGCCGCGCTTGCCGCCATAGAAAGCGTTGAAGCGCCGCGCGACCTCGCGGGTGAGCTCGATGTGCGGGGCCTGGTCCTCGCCGACGGGCACGTAGTCGGCCTGGTAGATCAGGATGTCCGCGGATTGCAGCACCGGGTACCCGAGAAAACCGTAGGTCGAGAGATCCTTGTCGCGGATGTTCTCGCGCTGCTCCTTGTAGGTGGGCACGCGCTCCAGCCAGCCCAGCGGCGTCACCATGGAAAACAGCAAGTGCAGCTCGGCGTGCTGCGGCACGTGCGACTGGATGAACATGGTGCACTGCTGAGGATCGAGGCCGGCGGCCAGCCAGTCGAGCAGCACATCCACGCAGTTGCGCTTCACCTGCGAGGTATCGGCGTAATCCGTGGTGAGTGCGTGCCAGTCGGCGACGAAGAAGAAGCAGTCGTAATCCTTCTGCAAGCGCACCCAGTTGTCCAGCGCGCCTACGAAGTTGCCCAGATGCAGCTTGCCGGTGGGACGCATGCCGCTCAGCACGCGAGGTCGCTTCCGATTCTTGTTGGCGGGTGTCATGCGAGCAGGAGGAGAAGCGCGTCGAAGAAACGCAGCACCGGTTGCAACAGGGTGAAGACGACGCGTCCGCCGACCAGGAACAAGAGCACCAGGCCCATCCATCCGACCATGTCGTAGACCTGGCGGATGGATTCCGGCAACAAATGGCGGAGGACGTGACTGCCGTCGAGCGGCGGAATGGGAATAAGGTTGAACACGGCCAGGAGCAGGTTGATGAGCATCGCCTGGTAGAGCAGCACCACCACCGGCACCCAAAGGGAAGTCTGGGCCACCGGGATGGGGAAGTTGCCTGCCAGGCCGCGCACCAGCGCACGGCCGTCGCCGGAGATGGACGCGATTCCCGCCATGACGCCCACGGCGCCGGCGGCTACCAGGATATTGCTGGCTGGCCCGGCCACCGAGGTCAGAATGTCGTCCCGCACTTCATTCTTGAAATTGCGAGGATCGACGGGTGTGGGCTTCGCCCAGCCGATCACCGGCAGCCCGGTGAGCAGCGCGATTCCCGGCAGAATCACCGTACCCACAGGATCGATGTGTTTGAGGGGATTCAGAGTCACGCGTCCCAGCATGTAAGCGGTCGGATCGCCGCACTTCCAGGCTGTGAACGCGTGCGCCGACTCATGAAAGCTGATGGCGAACAGGAACACGATGATCTGGAAGACGAAGCCGACGTGCTCGATACTCATGATGGCAAAGTGAGGATAACACGCAGGTTGATGACATCGGGTCCTCGGGTGATTCGGTTATCGAAAGCTTTGAGCCGGTCCGCCGAATGACCCGAATGCTCCGTTCCTAGGTCTTGCCTCCAGCCGCCTTGCGCACGGCCTCGGGCGCGATGGACTTCACCTTGATGGTCTTGGCGGGGATGCCGGCGGTGACGTGGTAAGGCTCCACGTCTTTGGCGGCTACGCCCAGCGAGCCCACCATGCCGTGCTCCCCCACGCGTACGCCGCTCAGCACGGTGGCGTGATAGGTGACGCGGGCGCGCGGACCGATCTCGGTGCGATGGTTGGTAATGATCATGCCATCGTTCAGGTCATGGGCGTGCGAGTACACGCTGGCATAGTCGGAGATGGAACTGCCTTCGTGGATGATGATCTCGCCGCGATCATCGAGCAGCACGTACTTGTGGATGACGCAGTTGTCTTCCACCGTCAGGTTGTAGCCGAACGACATCTCGACGCCGTGAAAGATCTTGACGTTCTTGCCGCGATGCTTGAAGACGTGCCGCGCCAGCATGGCGCGCATGCGGAAGCCCAGCCAGTGATTGAGGCCGACGGGAGAACGGTCGAACATCATCCAGAACCAGATGAGCGGCTTGCGCTCGGCGTATTTTTCCGCGTCCACGTCGCCGTAGTACTCCGGCTCCATGGTGGCGTTGCGCGGATCGAAGGAGTGCACCAGCGCCTGCTGCGCGGCGGGCGACTTCGGGTCCGGAGCCTGATAGGGGCGCCCTAGATAGAGCTGGTGCAGCGCGTCCCGCACCACGGCGGCGCGGTGCTCGGGGTCGCGGTTCATGAACTCCGCGTCCAGCCGATCGATCCATTCCTGGAAAAGCTTCTCCGCCTCCGGGGTGGGATGGCGGTCACGATACTCATAGCGAGGCATGGGCTTCTCCGAAAACATCAAGAATAGCAGAGGGCTGGGAACGCGCGGTCAGCGCGCCAACGACGCCCGGGTGGCGGGCCCCGGCAGCGGCGCTACGCGTGGCGCCGCCAGGGTGCCGGTGACCGCGAAACCGTGAGCTTCGTCGCGGACCAGCCGCAGGTCGAGTTCGCGGGCCAGGGAAGCCGTGCCGCTCACGGTGTAGGTGCCGGCGGCGGTTTCAAGTTGTGCTTCCGGGAAGGTGAGCACGCCATCGCGCAGCGCCATCTTCCCGCTGAAGCGCCGCAATCGCAGGGGAGCCTGGGAGGCGGGCAGCAGCAGGCGAGCCAGCGACCCATCGCGCCAATCGAAATCAAGTTCGCCGGAAGCAGCCTGCACCAGCGCCGGCGCGGCGCTGCCTGAGGTGGTGATCTCGTAACTCGCGGAGACGTGCCCGGTGGCCCAGGGGTCGCGCATCAAGCGGCCCACCTGCTCCAGCGCGATGTCCGTCAGCTTTCCCGCCGCCGAGTAGGTTGGCTGCTCGCCGGTGAAGTCGGCATGCCAAACGCCCTCATGCCGACCGCCCAACAGTTCACCCCGCAGTTCCGCAATCTCGAGCCGGTTCTGGGCCAGGCGCGCGACCGCGGTCACGCGCTGTGCCGCCACCGACTTGATGAGGACACGCGCAGCAGTGATGCGTCCTTCCGCGCGCAAGCCGGAGAATATGCTGGGCTCTTCCTTTCGACTCGCGAACTGGAACCAGCGTCGCTGATGCACCTGGGGATTCAGAAGGCGGTTCAGCTCGTCGAACACGATGTCGTTGGCGTGGAGCGTGAAGCGCACCGGACAGCCGGCCTCGCAGGCGCGCTCCCGGCTGGCTTCGCCCGTCAGGCGCAAGCGGGCCGCCGGGAGCGAGAGCGAGAGGTTGCGAACTTCCGCCGTGTCGGGTGAAAGGCGCAAGTCCGCCGCGACCACCTCCACCGGCTCGGCGATGCCGCTCAATCGGAGCGTAACGCGGCGCACCTGCGCCGTTCCCGAGATGACGGCGGGCGCGAACTCCGCCCATGGTCCTGCCATTTCCATGTCCACCCGCGCGGAACCATCGGCATCGAGCAACCGCGCTTCTACTCCCAGTGCGCGGGCCAGGCGCGTAAGCTGCGTGATGGCAGCCATGCCGCGCACGGAGAGCCGATACCCGGACGCGGAGAGAAATCCTGTCAGCTCGACCGGCGCGCCACCGCCAAGGTTCAAGGGCAGTGGTTGCAGGCTCAGCCGGGCTTCCGAGACCGCGTCCGGGCGTCCCGCGCGCAACCGACCGGCTTGCTTCAGAGGCGGCGGATTCTCGACGAGGAAGCGGACATCCGGGGCCGAAAGGTCAGGATCGAGCAGCGCGGATCGCAAGCGCAGCCCGGCGATGGAGCCTCCACCGGCCCAAACCGGTGCGCGGCCGGCTTCTTCGAGCGAGCGCAGGGTAAAGGCGGCGTTCAATTCGCCGTCGGCGGTGAGATCGCCCGGCAGGTCGCGCTTGGCGCGGCGCGCGATCTGCGCCAACGAAGCGGCCGGCACGGCGCGCAGGGCGAAGCTCAGATCGTAACGGCGCTCGCTGAACAGGCTTCCGATCATGCCGCGCAGGGCGAGGTCGCCCTCGCCCACCGGCGCCAGGCAGTCCACATCACTAAGAGCGTCGGATGCGGCGCGGTAGGTGGCCGAACAGCGCAGCCGGCCGCGGAGCCCTTCGCCGGCCACGATGTCATAGCGGCGGAAGTCACGCAACTCGGCTTCGGCTCCCATGCTCAGATCGTTGGGCCTGCCGGTGAAGGAGGCGCGCAGGTCGAGCGCGCCGCGCCAACCGCGGTTCCTGCCCCAGAGCAGCGCGGAGAGTTGCCCGAGCTGCGCTCTTTCCAAAGTCACGGAGAGTTGCAGCGGACGCTCGCCGGGCGCGGCCGCGCGTCCCAGCGTGCCCGAAAGGCGGAGTTCGCCGGTGTCGCCCAGATTCATATCCGTGCGCACCGGGCGCGCCTCCAGGCGCACGCCCCATGCCTCCTCGGACTCCAGCCACAGCGCGAAGTCGGCGTCGGCCAAGGTGAGGGCCTTCTTCTCCTGTCCGAGCTTGAAGTTGATGCGACCGTTCTCCGCTTCGATGTAAGGGAATCGCGGCCGGCTCTCGGGCCGGGGCAGCGCCGTGGGCGCCGAGGGCGTTTCCGCGGCGCGCGCCATGAGCGCTTCCAGATTCCAGTGGCCTTCGGGCGAACGCACCAGGTTGAGGCTGGGCGATTCCAGGCTGAGGTGGGCGATTTCCAGCCGTCCCCGCCACAGGGAAGTCAGCCGCAGTGCGGCAGTGACCTCGTCGGCACGCAACATGGGCTCGGCGCTGAAGGCAGGGTCGTCGCCGATCACCAGGTTGCGCAGATCGAAGCCCGGCCGCGGCAACAGGTGCAGGCTGATCTCATCCACTTTGACGGAACGTCCCAGAGCCGCTTCCATGGCGGCCACCAGGCGGGCCTTGAAGCGGTTGGCGTTGATGTAGGGCGGCAGAAGCAGAATCGCTGCAGCGGCCGTGGCCACAACCAGCAGCCGACGCGAGCGTCCGGAGGGCATCAGCGCACCAGGTGGAAGGTCCGCCGCCAGCGTGTCTGGTCGAAAAAGTGAATGATGACGTGGAACAGGTAGCCTAGGCGTTCGCTGGGGGCGGTCTTCAGATATTGGCCGGGCGGGGTCTCGAAAGACCAGTAGATGATCATGGGCCGGCCGATGACGTGTTCGCGGGGCACGAAGCCCCAGGAGCGGCTGTCGTAGCTGGCGTCGCGATTGTCGCCCATCATGAAATAGTTGTCCTCGGGCACCACCAGGTCGCCGCCCTCGAGATGCGAGGGGAGCGACAAGTACCACTCCGGGGTGGTGGCGCCGCTGGGCATGGACACGGCAGGGAAGTCGTCACGGTACGGACGATAGTCGCCGCGGCGGATGGCGTAGGATTCGTCCTGCGGGACGCCGTTAAGGAAGACGACGCCGTTGCGCAGGTGGAGGCGGTCACCCGGCAGGCCGATGACCCGCTTGACCACATAGAGACCGGATTCCGCCGGGGAGAGGAACACGACGATGTCCCCGCGCTGCAGGTCGCGGTAGGGCAACACCGGTCCCACCCATCCGGTGCGGGGAGCGTACGCCAGCCGGTCCACGAACACGTGATCGCCGATGAGCAGCGTGTCCTCCATGGAGCTGGAGGGGATTTCGAAGGCCTGGAAGATGAAGGTGATGATGAACAGACCGGTGACCAGCACCACCGCCATGGAGCCCACAAACTCCATGGGTGTTTCGCCCGGTTTGGCGTCTTCCTTCTGCTTCTTGCTCAATGGGTTCGCATTCTCCGTCCGCGGGAGGAGCGCTCGCCGCCCCTAGCGGACGACGCGGAAGGTCCGTTCCCAGCGGGTGTTCTGGAAGAGGTGAGCCAGTCCGTACGCAAGACGAGACAGTGTACCATCGGGCACCGCAGCCAGTTCCTGGCCGTTGTCGTCCACCGACCAGTAGATGATCAGCGGCCGTCCCACAATGTTCTCGCGGGGCACGAAGCCCCAGTAGCGGCTGTCCAGGCTTTCGTCGCGATTGTCGCCCAACACGAAGTATTTGCCGGGCGGCACCACGATGCCGCCGTCGCGGATCTGCCGGCGCATCTCCTGGAACCATCGGGCATCGATGCTGGAAGTGAAGAAGTCGGTCGCCGGGAAGTTGTCACGGAAGCTGTCGCGTCCGCGCAGCTTATGCACCACGTAGTCCTCGGGAACGGGCTTTCCGTTCACCAGAAGCTGCTTGTGGTGCAGGCGGACCTGGTCGCCGGGCACCGCCACCACGCGTTTGACGAAGTGCTCCGCCGGACGGACCGGATAACGGAAGACGACGATGTCGCCTCTCCGCACGGGCTGGTAGGGAAGGACGCTGCCCCACGCTCCGCCTTGGGCGAAGTGCACCTTGTCCACCAGCAGGTAATCCCCGATCAGCAACGTGTTCTCCATGGATTCCGAAGGAATCTGGAAGGCTTGCACCAGAAAGGTGATGATGAAGATGGCGATCACCACGGTCTCGGCGAGGGACTGCAAGGAGCTGGGCCAATCGCCCGGGAGAGATGCTGCGGGATTGTGCTCCAGTTCGCTCATCGCGACCCCGTGCCGACGCGCCTTCTGGAGGCCGGCCTGGCGGTTGCTTCCTCGGCCGCAGCCAAGTGCTCGAGCGCCCGGCGCGCAGCGCGCTGTTCCGCTATCTTCTTGTTCGGTCCTTGCGCCTGGAACGCGGCGGCCGCGCTGCGTCCCGGAGATTGGATGCGCACCTCGACCGTAAAGGTCTTGCGGTGGTCAGGTCCGGCCTCCTCGACCAGCACGTAGCGGGGCTGCGGCCGGCCCTGGGCCTGCAAGAACTCCTGCAACGCCGACTTGTGGTCGGTGGGCGCCAGGCCCACGCCCGTCTCACGCTCCAGCCGCTCCAGGGCCGGCCCGATTACGCGCTGCACTACGAACTCTTCGGCTTTTCCGAGGCCGGCGTCCAGGTAGAGCGCCGCCAGCACTGCCTCCACCGCGTCGGCGAGCAAGGCTGCCTTGTGGCGCCCGCCGCTCTTTTCCTCCCCGCGACCCAGGCGCAGGTAGCGTCCCAGTTCCAGTTCGCCGGCCACGTGGACCAGATGTTGCGCGCTCACCATGTGGGCGCGCATTTTGGAAAGCTCCCCCTCGTGAAAGTCAGGGAAACGGCGGTAGAGCTCCCGGGTGGCAAGGAAGCCAAGCACGGCGTCGCCCAGAAATTCCAGTTGCTCGTTGTCGCGCGCGCCGGAAGCGGGGGCACGCGACTCAGCCTCGTGGGCGTGCGAGGCGTGGGTCAGCGCCTGCTCCAGCAGTTCGCGGTGCTGGAAGCGATGTCCCAGCGCCGCCTCCAGGGCCGTGATTTCTGCTGCTCTCATGGCCAATCCGGGTCGGGCTTCGGACCGGAGGTCCAGCTACTTGGTTCCCGTCAACTGCGTCAGGCGGGCCTGCTCCTGCTTGGCCATATCGTGGACCTGTCCGCCGCCCTGGGCCTGGGCGATCTCCACCGCGCGGTTGGCCGCCTGTAAGGCGTCCGGATATTTCTTCTGACGATCCAGAGCCAGCGCCAAGCGCAGCCAGGTGAGCGGATCGGGGCGCGCCTGGTTGATCTCTGTGGCTTTGCGGAAGTGCTGCTCCGCGGCGGCATCATTCTTGCGCACGGTTTCCGCCACGCCCAAGGCTTCGTGGGCCACGCCCAGCAGTACCGCCTTCATCATCTGTACTTGCTCGTCGGTGGCGCTGGGGGCCAGCGCCAGGCCGGTGTCGACGGTCTCCAAGGCGCGCTGCGCATACTTGGCAACCTCCGCCAGCCTCTCGTCCCGGTCGAGATCGGTTTCCCGTGTGCGATCGGCCAGCACGCTGGCGGTAATGGCCAGGGCCCAGGTGTTGTCCGGGTCGTACTCGATGGACTTGCGGCCCATCTCGATGGTCTTGTCGGCGTCGTTAGCGTTCTGGTACCGGCTTTGCAGCACCTGGTAGAGCGTTCCCCGCAACTGGCTGGTGGGAAAATTGGTCACAAAGTCCGCGGCGGCGGCTTCCGCGGCCGCCATGTCGGGATTGTTCACCACCGCCAGGTAGGCAACCTGCTCCTCGGCGCTCTGCGCCTGCAGCACACGGCGTCCCGGCGCAGTTGCCGGTGCGGGCTGCGCGGGCTGGGCGCCGGCCTGGGGCTGGCTGCCGGCTGGGGCCTGGCCGGCAGGCTTTTGTTGCTGGCCGCTGTAGGTCTGAGCTACAGCCACCGCCGTCAGAACCAGGCTCAGGATGATGATCGAGAATGATTTCTTCATGCGAGGTCTCCTTAAATCTCCTTTGCGTCGGCGCTCGCGAGCACCGGACGGGTTCGGGCCTACGGCCTGGCCGCCTGCGGTTCGTAGGGCTGTGCCAGCCCTCGTTCGGCAGCGGCCCGGGTGTCGGGCGTGGTGTCACCCGCGGCCAGCGCAGCGCGATAGTGCGAAACGGCGGCGTCGCGGTTCTCCTGCAGGTCAAAGATCCTGCCGAGATAGATGTGGGCCCAGGCTACCAGACGAGGCTCACGGGCCAGTTCGAGGGTGCGTTCAAAGTAGAGGCGTGCCCCTTCCATGTTTCCGTCGCGGGTGGCGGCGCGGGCCAGCACGAACAGAGCGTGCGCGGGGTCTTCACGGCGGATTTCCAGCGCCTGGCGGGCCAGTTGCTGAGCCGTGGCTGTGTCTCCCCGCGCCAGCCGGTCCTCCGCCAGTGCCAGCATGGAAACTTCGCCGGGCCGCGAGGCGCGCACTACCTCCGGGGCCGCCTGGGCGGCAAACTCCACCTCGCGGGCGCGCTTGATCTCGTCCTCCGCCGGCAAGTCGTGCAGCATGTCACCGAAGGCGTCCTTGATGCCCACCGGGCTCTCTTCGAACCGTTCCAGCGCGCTGTAGAAATAGCGTGCCAATACGAAGCCTTCGCGCACGGCATCCTCGGCCTTGCGCTCCCGCACCTCGCGAACCTTGTTCTTGGGTGTGTCCTCCGGGGGGACCATGGTGCGCGCTTCCAGAGCACGGATCAAGGACTCGATCAGCAGCAGTCCTACGTCGTGCTTGAAACTCTCATCCATGGGCGCGGCCTTGACCGCCTCCAGCAAAGGCTGCAACTTCACCAGGGCATTGGCCCGCTTGAGCGTGAAGGTGTCGAGCACATAATGCAGATAGGTGTGGCGCACCTGCTCCATGCGCGGCGGCCCGGCCGGCGAAATCACTACGAAGTAGTTGGGACCATAGTTGCGCGCGTTCACCTGGCTGGGCGCGGCCAGCGGGTCCAGGTACACCACGAAGCGCCGCCCCAGGTAGCCGGCAAACTGCAGCTTCAGGTAGACGTCAGTCTCCAGCAGCATGCGTGAGACCGGCTGGTGGTAGCCTTCGATGAAACTCTCATACTCGCGCTGGTGCTTCTTCCAGATCGCGCCCAGGTTGGTTTCCGCGTAGAAGGGCTTCAGCAACGGCGCCAGGCCGAGAACGTAGGCCGCGTCGGGTGGGAAATCGGCTTCTTTCGCGTTGGGCGCGAACTCCGCCGGACCGTCGAGGTACAAGGCCAAGGACACATACTGGGCCAGCGTGCGCGAAGCCTCCGGCTGCTGGTGGTCGCGGTAAAAGTCGCAGACCTGGCGGTGCGCCGCGGCCGCCTGCGGGGAGCGGGTGATGGCGTCCGCCACTTCGGCGCGAACCTGCAGCCGCACAGGATCGGAGGCTGTGACTTCCTGGTCGTAGCCGCAGGCATTGATGGCGGCCAGCACCGTGAACAGCGTTTCGCTGGTGTCGAGTGAAACCTTGGAGGTGGTCTGTGCCCCACACGGGAGCGCGAGCAAGCCGCACAGGCCCGCCAGCAGCACGAACCGAGGGAGAAGCCGCAGCACCGCCTCCTGCAAGTTGATCCTGGGGTGGGAGATTGGGAAAAACAAGTGTACGGGAGCCCTCCCGCGCCGGTCAAACTTGAGGCGCCTGCGCGGTGTCAGCTTTGCCGAGCCCACGATTGCGGGCAATACTGCCTTGCCTCAAGCTCCTTATCCCTTCACCGACACCTTGGAGAAAGAGAGCACCACGCGCCCTGCTGTGGGACGCCCGAACGACATGGCGGGACGAAAGGTGGTGAAAATCAGCGCATTGTTGAGTTGGGCGCGCAGCTTTTCGTCCTGCTCCGGACCGGCCAGGATGCGATAGTTCTGTACCCGGCCGTTGGCGTCCACGTAGGTCTCCACCACCAGCGCATCCGCGCTGTTCAGCGAGCTCACTCCCGCGGCGAAGGGCGACTCCTCCAGTTGCGGCGGCAGGTAGAGCAATGTGGGGACGTCGTTGGCGCCCGCCTGCGCCGGAACCGGATAGATTCCCACCAGCAGCCCGAACAGCAGCACCGTGCTCACCAGCCCGGCCGTGGCAGGCAGCAGGAATCCGTTGATGGCGTTTTCCAGCCGCACCATGCCGGCGGCGAGGCGCCGGCTCAACGTATCGGCGGAGCGGCGGGAGAGGGCCACGCGCAACTGCAGCGCCAGGGCTTCCGGCGCGCGTCGCGGTCCCAGGGCGTGGACCAGCGCCTGCGTGCGGGTCAACTGGCGATATTCCAGCCTGCACGGGGCACACACGTCCAGGTGGCGCTCTACGGCCAGCATCTGGGCCCCGGTCACCACACCGTCTAGGCAGGGAGAGAACAGCGAACGGGCCTGTTTGCACTTCATGGCGTAACCTCGATGGGCTCGCCGGCGGCAGCGCCGGCGTCATCCTCGGTGGAGCGGCGCTTGTTCTCCGGCGCCGTCTCCCCGGCATAGCGCAGGAGCCGCTTTCGCAACGCGTCGCGCCCGCGCATCAAGCGTGATTTCACCGTGCCCAGCGAAACTCCCAGCACTTCCGCAATCTCCTCGTAGGAAAGCTCTTCAATGTCGCGCAAGATGACCGTGGTGCGGTACGGCTCGGGCAACTGTCGCAGTTCTTCCTCCAGCCGCTCCCGCACTTCCCCATGCATGGCCGACTCCAGCGGCGAGTCCGATCCGTCTACCAGCGTCTCCCGCAGGCAGGCGCAGAAACCGGAGTCGCCCGTCTCCTCGGCGGGCTCGATGGACGTCTCGCGCCCCTTGTGCCGGTACCACCAGCGCCGCTGGTTCGACGCTTCCCGGATGGCGATGCGGTATATCCACGTCTTCAGGCTGGCGTTGCCCTGGAAGGAGTGAATGCCGCGGAACACCTTCAGGAAGACCTCCTGGGTGGTGTCGGCCGCGTCCGCCGGGTCGTGCACAATGCGGTAGACCAGGCTGTAGATGGGCTGATGGAAGCGGGCAATCAGCCACTCATAGGCCTCCTCGGAGCCGGACTTCAGCCCGGCCACGATGGCCACCTCTTCCGCGCGACCACTTAACGCGCTGGCAATGTCGCCCACTTTGCCGCTCCCGCCGGCGCGGATCCGTTGTGCCCGCCGGCGCCTTCCGGCACCGCTTCGGCCGCCGCCTCACCCGGCCGCGACCTGCTAACCCTATTAGACTACAAACCCGGCCAGGAAGTTCCTGCCCTGCCTGCTTGGATGGGACCAAGCCCGCCGGCGATGCCCGGCGCTTCTCCCACCCAAGTTTAGGAACGCGGGTTTGACTATCCCTTGCGGCTCGGCGAAAATGAACTCCCGTAACCTTCCTGCCGAGTCTTTCCGCGTGGGCCTGTGGCGCAGCTGGGAGCGCGCTTCCATGGCATGGAAGAGGTCGTCGGTTCGATCCCGACCAGGTCCACCAGCTTCTTCGCGGCTGTTGCCGGAGCTGATTCCCGCCTTTTTGTAACCAGCTAACTCATTGTCCCAAAAGCCTTTAACTGGCTTACCATGGTAACGCCGCGGGATTACCGCGGTTATCTTTCCCTGCAATAGTTCTAGCGCTAAAGTGCCAGAGGATTCGGAGGTTGGCGCGCGTTACTCCGACCCAGGAGCTTTGAAGCAGAATGGCAAGTCAAGGCACAATCTGCATCGCGCCCGGCAACCTGCAGCGCTGGCGTGCCGAGGCCATCATGCTCGACAGCCGCGCTGAGCAGCGCGGTTTGCGGCGCTATGCCCTCCGCATGCAGGTTACGGTGCGCTGGTCCTTCGGCTCCACCGGAGGCACGGTGCTGGCGCTGGTGCGCGATATCAGCGAGAACGGCGTGTTCCTCTTCCTGGACTCGCGCATTCCCGAGGGCGCCAATATCGAGTTCATGCTGTCACTCCCGACGGAGCTCGCGGGGGACACCCAGAGCGCATTCTGGTGCAAGGGCCGCGTGGTTCGCGTTGAGGCGCCGCTGGGCGCCAAGGCAGGAATCGGCGCGCGCATCGAGCAGCGCAAGAAAGTTCCCAAGGAGTCCAAGCTCTACCAGGTGGAGTCGGTCAGTCCCAGTGATGCGCCGCTGGGCGGAATGGTCAAGGGGATGTCCCGCAGCAGCAAGAGTTCGGGGCGCCAGGCTACGCCAGCTCCGCCGGTATCCCAGGCTCATCATAGCGAGGCGGGATTGTTGTTCTTCGCCGCTTTGATGGTGCTGGCCGCCGGACTGTTGTTCAGCGTATTCATGCCCACGCCCTCCGCCAATCAAACGGTGCAGTTGGCGGTGGAGGCGGATCCGAAGGCCAAGGTGTGGGTGCATACCCGCACCGGCCAGTACTACTGCCAGGACACGCCCGAGTACGGCAAGCTGGACCCGGGCAAGACCATGAACCAGCACGATGCCCGGGCTGCCTACTATCGGCCGGCGGCGGGGGTCTGCCAATAATCAAGTTGCGGCGCTGAAGCGGCGCGCGGTTGCCGGCCCGCGCTTTCCGGTGGAACCGGCGCAGAGGCGCTCGAAAGCAAGGCACGGGCCAAGCCCGTGCCTTTTGCTTTCTCGGGCGAGTTATCTTGCCGCCGCGAAGTTGGCGTGCACCAGCATCCACTGCCCGTCCTTCTTCACGTAGACCCGGGTGGACTTGGCGCGCGTGGGCTCGACCACGCCGTCTTTATTGGCAGCCGCGCCGATGAAGTTGTAGGTCAGGATGGCCACGTCGCCGTACATCTGCACTTTCTCGTTGGCCATCTCCGCAGCCATCAGGCGGCCGGGCGATCCCAGGTTGGCTTCCGCCAGCCGGTGGTTGATCGTTTTGCCGTCCAGGCGGGTGGGATATTCGTCGTTGAACTCGGTGTAGTCGTCGGCGATGTTCTTCCAGGCGCCGGCCAGGTCCTTGCGCATTTCGGCTTTCCACTGGGCCTTGGTGACGGCAATGACTTCGTCTGCGGCGGAACTGTCGGCCTGCTGCGCCAACCCCAGGCTGGCGACGGCGGCCAACAACACGATCAGAAGTACTCGACGCATCTTGGGTCTCCTTCGGCGAGCGCAGCGGAATCGTGCCCGCCTGCATGACCTCGCCGCTTGCATTTTTTGGATTGGAAAGGCAGGCAACCGTACCGAAGCACAGTAACGGAGTCAAGCGGGGTGCGTGCCGATTCTTCAATCGCCGGCGCGGGCGCCGCTCTCGCGAGCTTCGGCTTCCACCGGCACGCCATCGCAATAGGTGACGAATCTTCCGGAGACGGCGGGTACGCGCTCGCCGGGCACCAGGATGCCCACCAGGTTCAGCGGATCGGCGGCGGAGACGACGATGGTTTCTCCGCTCGGTTCCAGCTTGCGCGTAGCGCGCAGCGAATCCACCGCCACGGGCAGAGCGAACTGCTCGCCCAGGAAGCCGGAGACGAAGCGGCCGCCGCGCACTTCGCCGCGCGCTTCCAGGCGGCGGAAGGCATCGAGCAGCTCGCGCCACTTGGGCACGATCGTCTCCCGAGCCAGCAAATCGCGGAATACCACGCCGTAACGCTGCAGCAGCATCCGGCAGGTGGCCTCGACGGCCCGCACGCGATCGGCGTTTTCCCCGGCGTAGAGCAGCGACCAGCGGCCGGTGCTGTGCCGGGGGCGCGCCACGCGTCCCGCGCCATGCCCGCTTCGACGCTTGGGATCGATCAAGGCGCGGAGATTATCGAAGCCGTCGGCCGTCACCAGGCCCGCCGCCACCAGCTCCCAGAGCGCCGTTTCCACTTCCGCCTTCAACCGCCCCGTGCCGCGCACCAGGTCGGCGAAGAAGGAGGCTCCGCGCTGTCGCAGGTAGCCCAGCAGTTCCTGCGCGCCGTGGCTCAGGCCGGTCCCTTGGTCTTCCTCCGGGCGGCGGGGCAGCATCCAGTCGGCTTCCTCGCGCACGAAGAAGGTGATGGGCGCGACGCTGGTGGGCACCACACGGCGGCGTCCCGCGGCGGAGTCCTCCAGCGTCGCAGGATGCGGTGAAAGTCTTCCCCAGCCCACCGCGCCCGTGAGGCACAACTGGTCCAGGGCTTTGGGATCGTAACCCGCGACACGACGCGCCAGCACCTGCGGCTCCCAGGCGTTGGCGGGGATCTCGAAGCCCTGCAACTGGCGCACGGCTTCGAGCACGCCGCGCTCGCCGCGCAACTGAGCGCCATCCGCCAGATGCTGCCAGCGCAGCAGCCAGCGCAGGAACTGTGCCGCGGTTACCGGTTCGATCTGTTTGCGCAGCGTGCCGAGGGTGAGCTGATGGATGCGCGCCAGCAAGCGGCGATCACACCACTCGTGCGGGATTGGCTGATTGGGTGATGGGGTGGTTTGGTGATTGCGAAAGCTGCCCCGGAGGATCGTTCCAGCGGCTTCCAGGCGTAGCATTTGCTGTTCGACCTCGCGTTCCTCCAGGCCGAGCGCGAGAGCAAGCTCGCTCGAGGTCGTGGGGCCGGAGTGCTGCATCCATCCGGTTACCAGCGCAAGCAGCGCGTCATCGCGCGAAGACGCTTCGCCTGCGATTTCGGGTAGCGGACGCTCGAAGCGAGCCTCAGGAAAAAGAATGGCAAAGGTCCTGGCGCGCTCGGTGGCCACCCAGTAGGCGCGGCCCGCGGCCACAGCACGCCCGGCTCGATCGCAGGCGACCAAAGTGTCGAAGTATCCACCCCATCTTTCGACTATCGGTTGCCCGGCCGGTGACCGCGTTTCTTCCGGCAGCGCCAGCAGGGTGTAGAGCGCGTCGTGCAGTTCGTCGGCGTCGCGCACTTCCGGCCAGGCATCCTCGCGCACCTGCGCGATAGCCGCCGGATCGAGCCGTCCCACTTCCGCCAGCACCGAATCCGGCAGCACCCGCCGCATCTCGACGGCGCGCGCGCGGCGCTCTTCGAGTGGTGCATCGTCCAGGAAGGCGTAAGGATTGGCGTTCAGGATCTGATGGGAGAACGCGGAAGGCGCCACCGTATCCACCGCCAGGGTGCGGATGGCGCCCGAGGCCATGCCGCGCAGCACGGCGCGCAATCCTTCGAGGTCGAGCGCTTCGGTGAGCACGTCTTTCATCACCTCGCGCACCAGCGGGTGGTCGGGGATGCGAATGTCGCCCGTGATGTTCTCCTGGCAGGCCGCCACATCCGGGAATACCGAGGCCAGCAGGTCGTCGGAGCGCATGCGCTGGATCTGCGGCGGCACCTTGCGCCCGCCGGAGAAACGCAACAGCGCGAGCGACCGCATGGCGTCCCAGCGCCAGCGCGCCGCGAAGATGGGCGAAGCCAGGGCCGCCTGCTCCAACACTTCCTTGACCGTCTCCACGTGCAGATATTGGAAGACGTCGGCCAGCGGGAAGCTGTGCTGCTCGGCCAGCGCGATGTTCAGGCCTTCGTCGGTGGCGGCAGCCTGCAACTCGAAGTTGAAGGAGCGGCAGAAGCGCTTGCGCAGCGCCAGGCCCCAGGCCTTGTTGATGCGCCCGCCGAAAGGCGCATGGATGACGAGCTGCATCCCGCCGCCTTCGTCGAAGAAACGCTCGGCGATGATGGTGGTTTGCGTAGGCACGGCGCCCAGCACGGCACGTCCCTCCACGATGTAGGCGACGATCTGCTCCGCGCCGGCATCGTCCAGGCCGCACTCTCCCTTCAACCATTCCACCGCCTGCGTCGCGCGCTCCGGGACCATCTCGCTCACTCGCTCACGCAGTTCGGCGACCTGCGCCGAAAGCTCCGCCGTGCGTGCGGGCGCCTCGCCGCGCCAGAAAGGGATGTTGGGCGGAGCGCCGTGCGCGTCTTCCACCAGCACGCGACCGGTGGACTCGATGCGCCGAATGCGCCAACTGGTGTTGCCCAGCAGCATGATGTCGCCCTTCATGCTCTCGACCGCGAAGTCTTCGTCCACGGTGCCCACCGGCGTGCCTTCGGGCTCGGCGATCACGCTGTAGAGGGCGTTATCCGGGATGGCGCCGCCCGAGGTAATGGCTGCCAGCCGGCCGCCGCGCCGGGCTTTCACGCGACCATGTACCCGATCGCGATGCAGGTAGGCGCCGTAGCGGCCGCGCCGCGAGGCCACACCTTCGCCGAGCATCTCGAGGACCGCGTCGAATTCCTCGCGCCCCAACTCGCGATAGGGGTAGGCACGGCGAGCCAGGGCATAAAGGTCGTCCTCGCGCCAGTCCTCGACCGCAGATGCGGCCACCAACTGCTGGGCCAGGATGTCCAGCGGCGCGTCCGGCACTTCCAGCCGATCGAGTTCGCCCAGGCGAATGGAGCGCACCAGGGCCGCGCATTCCACCAGCTCATCGCGCGTGGTGACAAAGAAGCGCGCCTTGGGCACGGCGCCACGCCAGTGGCCGGAACGCCCGGCACGCTGCAGCGCAACGGCAATCGCGCGCGGCGAGCCGATCTGGCAGACGAGATCGACAGTTCCAATATCAATGCCGAGCTCGAGCGAAGCGGTGGCGACTACGACCTTGGCCTGGCCTTCCTTCAGCCGCTTCTCCGCCGCCAGGCGCAGCTTGCGGGAGAGGCTGCCATGGTGCGCAGCCACGGCTTCTTCGCCCAGCTTTTCGACGAGATTGTGAGAGACACGCTCCGCCAGGCGCCGCGTGTTGACGAACAGCAGCGTGGAGCGATGCTCGCCGACCAGTTCCGCGATGCGGTCATATAGCTCGTCCCACATCTCGTTCGAAGCCACCGGACCGAGCGGCATGCCGGGCACCTCGACGCCCAGGTCCATGGCGCGGCGATGGCCGATGTTGACGATGGCGGGCAGGGGACGCTCGCTGCCGGCCAGGAACTGCGCAACTAGCTCAATCGGCTTCTGCGTGGCGGAAAGCCCGATGCGTACCGGGCGGCGTTTCGTGAGCGCCTCCAGCCGCTCGAGCGAGAGCGAGAGATGAGCGCCGCGCTTGTCGTCGGCTACGGCGTGGATCTCGTCCACGATCACCGTCTCTACGTCCTTCAGCACGGCGCGGCTTCCCTCGGCCGTCAGCAGGATGTAGAGCGACTCCGGCGTGGTCACCAGGATGTGCGGCGGACGCCGCAACATGGCGCGGCGCTCGTGCGCCAGCGTGTCGCCGGTGCGGACCGCGGTGCGTATCTCCGGCATCAGCAGGCCGCGCTCGCCCGCCCTTTGCAGGATCTCGCCCAGGGGGACTTCGAGATTCTTCTGGATGTCGTTGCCCAGCGCCTTGAGCGGCGAAATGTAGAGGACTTCGGTGCGGTCGTGCAGGTTCCCGGCCAGCGCCTTGCGCACCAGGCGGTCGATGCAGGCGAGAAACGCGGCCAGCGTCTTGCCCGAACCGGTGGGCGCGGAGATGAGCGTGGCGTGCCCAGCCAGGATGTGCGGCCAGCCCTGCTCCTGCGGCTCGGTGGGCGAGCCGAAGCGCTCCAGGAACCACTCCCGCACCAGCGGGTGTGCCCATCCCATATCCGAGCCGGGGGACATAAAGTCGGATTCTAGCGCGGCGGAGCGACTTTCGCAAATTATTCGCCCTAGGACAAACCGCTCCTTCAGAAGGCCAGCGGCAGTTGCTCGAGGCCTCGCAAGGGCAAAGACTTGCGCCAGCAAAGTGTTTCTGCCGGCACCGCGAGCCGCAGACCGGGAAAACGCTGTAGCAGCGCGGTGATGGCGATCTGGGCTTCCAGCCGGGCCAGCGGCGCGCCCAGGCAGTAATGCGCACCCTGGCCGAACGCCAGATGGCGGTTGGGTTCCCGCGCCAGATCGAGCGTATCCGGATGCGGAAACTGCCGGTCATCCCGGTTGGCCGACCCCAGTACCAGCAGCACCAGCTCCTGGCGCGGAATGGTCATCCCATAGAGCGTGACGTCCTCGCGCGCATAACGCTCGGTCGCGATATCCAGCGGGCTGGTGAAGCGCAGCAGTTCTTCGATGGCCAGCTGAACAAGTCCCGGGTTCCGGCGCAAGCGCTCCATCTGCTCGGGATGCTCGAGCAGCGCCAGCGTCCCGCTGCCAATCAGGTTGACGGTGGTTTCATAACCGGCAATGAGCAACAGCACCACCATCGCCAGCAACTCGTCCGGGCTGAGGTGGTCGCCCGCTTCCTCGGCCTGGACCAGCGCCGTCACCAGGTCGTCCTGCGGATCGGCGCGACGCCGCTCAAACAGCCGGCGCAGGTAGCGCACGCACATCCAGAGCGGCGGCAGGGCCAGGAACAGATCGCTGCGCGAGGAGACCGCGACGAAGCGCTTTGTCCAGGAATGGAACTTCTGCCGGTCTTCGGGCGGCACGCCCAGCAACTCGGCGATGATGGTCAGCGGCAGCGGCAGCGCGAAGTCGCGAATCAGCTCCAGGCGGCCTTGCCGCTCGGCGGCCGTCAGCAACTCATCGCAGAGCGTCTGAACCCGCGCGCGCAAGCGCTCGATCAGGTTGGGCGTGAATGCCTTGTGTACCAGCGCGCGGAGCCGGGTGTGGTCGGGAGCATCCAGGTCGAGCATGTTGCGCGTCAGCGGCTTGAGAAGCCCGGGGACCCACGGCATCTTGGTGCGCTCTTCTGCCGTCATGCTGCCGCCCTTGGTGAAACGCTCGTCCCTCAACGCGGCGAACACATCGTCATAACGGGTGATGAGCCACGTCGTCTGGCCCAGCGCGCGCGTCCGGTAGAGAGGGGCCTTCGTCCGCAGACGCGCGTAAAACGGATAGGGGTTGGCTTTGAATCTCGGACTGGCCAGATCCGGCGCCTTGATGGGCTGCATTGGCTGGACTCGCTGGCGGACTACCTTACCACCGAGCTGGGCTTGAGCCACTCACCCGAGGTGCAGCCGCGTCGGCTAGAATCACCGCGTGGCCCAGACGTTGAAAGACCTCATCCGTTGCCCGCACTGTCAGGGCGCGGAGATCGTGTACTCCTGCGAGCCCAAGTGCTGCTTCAACCACGTCTGCGCCGACTGCCGCTCCACCTTCGAGATCAACACCCAGAAGACCGGGCGCTTCGACCGCGAGACCTCCATCCAGGCCGCCGAGCCCGAATCCGGCGAGCCCACCACTGCCTGCGCCGCCTGTCAGAGCTTGAGAGTAGCCATCCTCAGCGCCGACGGGAACGAGACGCTGCTGTTGTGCGCCGATTGCCGCGCCGTTTCCCGCCTGGTGATCGAAGAATTCGTCCCCGGCAACTTGTAACTGAGCCTCTAGCTGCTAGCTAGTAGCTCGTGGCCAAGAGCCAACAGCCAAAAGCCAATAGCCTGGGCGCGACGCGCTGCTACAATCTGCCAGCTATGTCCAAGGCTCGCGCCAGGCGCATCAAGCTCATCCTCATGGACGTGGATGGCGTGCTCACCGACGGCACCATCTGGTTGTTTCCCGCGCCCGCGGGCTCCGCGCAGCAAACGGCACCGGCGGCCGCGGCGCGCGCCGACTCCGGCGGCTTTGCCATCGCGAGCGCCAATATCGTCGAAGCCAAGGGCTTTCACGCCCACGATGGCACGGCCATCTCGCTGGCACGGCTGGCGGGCATCAAGACCGGCGTCATCACCAAGCGCATCTCGGAGACGGTGGCGCTGCGCGCCCGCGACCTGTGCCTGGACCACGTCCATCAGGGCGCAGCCGACAAGGTCGCGGTGCTGGAGCAGATCCTGGCGCAGGAGAAGCTTGGCGCCCGCGAAGTCGCCTACCTGGGCGACGACATCATCGACCTGCCGGTGATGCGCCGCTGTGGCCTGGCCATCGCTACCGCCAACGCCCGCAAGGAGGTGAAGAAGGAAGCCCACTTCGTCACCGGGCACGCCGGGGGAGCCGGCGCCGCGCGCGACGCCGTCGAGTACATCCTCCGCGCCCAGAGCAAGTGGAACTCGGTGGTGAAGGCGTATCTGAACGAACGCGGTGCACCGGGGAAGCACTGACCACTGCTTTCCCGCGTCGTCATTTATAATCAGGGTTTGATTCTCTCCGGAGCAGTCCTTCCATGATCCGATTCCTTCAATCGTCGAACCGCGGCGCCAAGATCCTGCTCGGCGGCATGCTGCTGGTTCTTTCTGCGGCCATGCTGGTCTATCTGATTCCCGGCTTCATGGACGCCACCAGCGGTCCGGTCCAAGGCGTGATTGCCAGCGTGGGCGACGAGCAGATCACCGCGCTCGAGGTGCAGGAAGCGGCGCGGCGCATCGGCCGCCAGCAGTTCCAGCGCAATATTCCGGCGCAGCTCTTGCCCTTCTTCATCCAGCGCGCCGCCGATTCGCTGGTGGTGGACAAAGCCATGCTCTTCGAGGCCCGGCGCCTGGGTCTCAAAGTCTCTGAGAACGAGGTGCGCCAGTCGCTGCGCACCGGCTTCCTGGGCGCGCAGCTCTTTCCCGGCGGCAAGTTCATCGGCCAGCCCAACTACGAAGCCTTTGTCCAGCAGAACTTCCAGATGACGGTGATGCAACTGGAGCAGGCCCTCCGGAACCAGCTTCTGGCGGAGAAACTGCGCGCGGTCATCGTGGGCGGAACCTCGGTTTCCGCCAAGGACATCGAGCTGGAGTTCCAGCGCCAGAACCGCAAGATCCGCTTCGACTACGCAGTGCTCAGGCCGGAGGACGTCGCCAGGAACATTCATCCGGCCGAGGCCGAACTGCGTGCCTTCTTCCAGGCCAACCAGGTGCGTTATGCCAACGCCATCCCGGAAAAGCGCCAGGTGCGTTACGTACAGATCGACGCGGCGCTGGCGCGCCAGAAAGTGGAAATCACACCGCAGGATTTGCAGCGCTTCTACAACGACCGCCGCGACCAGTTCCGCGTCTCCGAACAGGTGGACGTCCGACACATCCTGGTGAAGACTCCGCCGGCTGGCGCCGATGGCAAGGTGGACCCCGCAGCCGTGGAAGCAGCCCGCAAGAAGGCCGAAGACATTCTCAAGCAGCTTCGCGCCGGCGCTGACTTCGCCGCCCTGGCGAAGAAGTATTCCGACGACCCCGGCAGCAAGGAGGAGGGCGGCCTCTATGGCGGCGTCACTCGCGGCCGCATGGTGCCGGAGTTTGAAAAGGCGGCATTTTCCCTGCCTCCGGGCCAGATCAGCGACCTGGTACAGACCCAGTTCGGCTTCCACATCCTGAAAGTGGAGAGCCACCAGCAGGCGCACGTGCAGACGCTCGAGGAAGTGCGCGACCGGATCGAGCCGCAGGTCCGGGAAGAGAAGGCGTCACGTGCCGTCGACGAGCTGGCCAGCCGCCTGGAGTCCGAGGCCCGCGGCTCGAACCTCAATACCGCCGCCGGCAAGCTGGGCTTCGCCACCGTGACCACGCAGTTCTTCAGCCGCACGGACACGCTGCCCGGCATCGGCTTTGCGCCCGCCTTCAACGAAGCCGTCTTCAACGCCCGTGAGAAGGCTCCACCCTCGATCGCCCGGATGCCGCAGGGCTACGTGGTGTTCGAACTGCTGGGCGTCCAGCCCGGGCGCGCCGGCACCTTCGAGGAACTGCGCGCGCGCGTGGAAGAGGACTTCCGCAACGAGCGCTCGCAGCAGTTGCTGCTGCAGCGCACCAGCGAACTCTCCGACCGCGCCCGCGCCGCACACGACCTGAAGAAGGCGGCGCGCGAGTTGGGCGCCGAAGTGCGCACCTCCGAGCTGGTCAACGCCCAGAGCCAGGTACCGGAGATCGGCCTGATGTCCGGTTCCGCTTCGGTCGCCTTCGTGCTCAAGGCGGGAGAAATCAGCGGTCCCATTCAGGCCGGCCGAAACGGGGTGGTCATCGCGGTGCTCGAGCGCCAGGATCCCGATCCTGCGGTTCTGGAGCGCGACAAAGACCAGATCCGCGACCGCCTGCTGGCCCGCAAGCGCGACGCCCTCATGGAAGTGTACGTTTCTACCCTGGTGGAGCGCCTGGAGAAGGAAGGCAAGATCAAGCGCAACAACGAGGAGCTCGAGCGCTTGACCGGCGCCTTCGGCAACACCTAAACGAGGCGTCAACGCCTTCGCCGCGTCGGAGCTCCGCCCGCGCCGCCTCGCGCCCGGTTGACAGCCGGGGCATCCAGGCGAAATCCTAGCCGCTCCGCATGCCCTTCACTCGCGCCAGCGGGATCCTGTTGCATCCGACGTCGCTGCCCTCGCGGGGCGGCATCGGAGACTTGGGCCCGGCGGCGTACCAGTTCCTGGACTTCCTCTCCGCCGCACGCCAGCGCCTGTGGCAGGTGCTGCCACTGGCGCCCACCGGCCTGGGCAACTCGCCTTACTCGGCTACCTCGGCCTTCGCCGGCAATCCGCTGCTCATCAGCCTGGAGAGACTGGCGGAGCGTGGCTGGCTCGCTCCCGCGCTCCTGCGCGATCTGCCCGAGCCTTCGGCTTCCGTCGACTATTCCTCCGTGCGCCGTCGCAAGCTGCCGCTACTGCGCGAAGCCGCGCGCAACTTTCTTGCCACTGCCAGGGGAGCGCAGCGCGAACGCTACGAACGGTTCCGCCGCGAAAGCGCGGGGTGGCTCGAGGATTTCGCCCTCTACGACGCCTTGCGTTCCCGGCACGGCGAGCAGGCATGGAACCGCTGGCCGTCCGCCATCGCTCACCGCGAGCCGGCGGCTCTTGCCCGCGCCCGTGAATATCTTGCCGAAGACATGGGGATCGTGCGCGCCATCCAGTTCTTCTTTTTCGAGCAGTGGAACGCGCTGCACAGCGAGGCCCGGCGGCGCGGCATCCGCCTGGTGGGCGACGTCGCCATCTTCGTGAGTTGCGACTCGGCCGACGTCTGGGCCCATCGCGAAATCTTCACCCTGCGCGAGGACGATCTGGAGCCCTACGTGGTCGCGGGCGTCCCCCCCGACCTGTTCAGCAAGACCGGGCAGCGCTGGGGCGACCCGCTCTATCGTTGGGACGCGCTGGCCGCGCGCGGCTACGACTGGTGGATCGAGCGCGTGCGCGCCGCCCTGCGCACCTGCGACATTCTGCGGCTCGACCACTTTCGCGGCTTCGAGCAGTACTGGGAGATCCCCGCCGGCGAACCGACCGCCGTGAACGGACGCTGGCAGCCGGGCCCCGGCGACGACCTGTTCCGCGCCCTGAGCGGCGCGCTGGGCGAGTTGCCGCTCATCGCCGAGGACCTGGGTTACATCACCCCTGAGGTGCATGCGCTGCGCTGCCGCTGGAACATCCCGGGGATGAAAGTGCTGCAGTTCGCCTTCGGCGACCCCGGCGCCCACATCTATCTGCCCCATCGCTACGAAACCAACTGCGCGGTCTACACCGGCACGCACGACAACGACACCGTGCGCGGCTGGTGGGAGTCGGGCGCGAGCGACGCCGAGCGCCGCCACGCCCAGGCCTATTTCGGCCACGACCCCGAAGGCATGAACTGGGCTTTCATCCGCGGCGCCCTGGCTTCGCCCGCCGTGCTCGCCATCTTCCCGCTGCAGGATGCGCTGGGCTTGGGCAGCGAAGGCCGCATGAACGTCCCCAGCCGCCCTGACGGCAACTGGACCTGGCGCTTCCCACCGGATGCGCTCGCGCCACACATCGCCGAGCGCCTCGCGATGCTCGCGGAAGTGACGGACCGTGACCCAGGGACTTCGGTCCCGGCAGCGTCTCAGCCGTCAGAAGAGTATTGCGCCTGACTACCGAGTACCGAGTTGCCAGTACCCAGTTAGGGCGCTCTCACGGAAAGCGCAAAGCGGAAAGCTGATAGCGGATACCGCAAGGCGAAGCCAATAGGCAGTAGCTAGAAGCTAGTCGTTGATCTTGCACGCTGGACCGGAAGCGCTCCCCAACCGCTTCTGCATGCTGCGTCCCAGTTCTTCCAAACGGTTGGCCGGGACCAGCTTCTGCAACTGTTCGAAGAGCTGGCGCTCCTCTTTGCGGATGTGCTGGTCCAGCAGGCGGACGAAATCCGCCAAACCCTCGGTGTCGAGCGTGCCGGTTTCCGCGCGCCGGAAGCAATCGCGCAGCGCCGCATGGTCGCGAAGCAGGTCGTCGACCAGGGGCGCCAGGGCGGGGAAATTGCGCGCCTCCGGGAACAGCACTTCTTCCTCGGCCGCGAAGTGGACGCCGATTTCTTCCGCGAACGCCTCGCGCATTTCGCCGCGCCACTTTTCCAGGCTGGCTTTGCCGGAACTGAGGGCGCGGCGGATGAGCACGCACATGGCCAGCGCGTGCTGATGCTGGCGGGAAAGCGGGATGAGGCTGCGGTCGCGCAGCATGGCGCAGTCATTCTAGCGCGGGCGGCGACGGCGCCTTTACTTAATCACAAGCAGCAGTGACAATAACCAGTTCCACCGGAACTTTGGAACGCGCCCGAGCATGCTTCGCAGAAGCCGCGGAGCGGCCGGTCGTAAGGAGCTTGCCATGATCGTAACCGGCGAAATCATTCGCATGATGAATTACGTGGACGACATCGCGGCCACGCTGCGGCGCATCACCGCCAACTTCAGCTTCATGACCGCGGAAGAGAAAAAGCAACTGGCGGACTACATGCGCAAGGTCGAGCCCAACTACCTGGGCGTGATCGAACAGTTGGAACGGACCGAGTAATGGCCGGGGTCCGCACCATCTCGGTGATCGGCGCCGGCCTGATGGGCCGGGGCATCGCCCACGCCGCCGCCCTCGGCGGCTATCGCACCATCCTCGAGGACATCCTGCCCGACAGCCTGCGCCGCGCCCAGAGCGAGATCCAGGCCAACCTCGCCAAGGCGGTCGAGATCGGCAAGGTCAGCCGTGAGGATGCCGATGCCGCCTTCGCGCGCATCGAGTTCGCCGGCTCCATCGACGAAGCCGCGCGCGCCGCCGACATGGTCATCGAAGCCGTGCCGGAAGAGATCGAATCCAAGATCGAGATCTTCACCCTGCTGGACAAGATCTGCCCGCCGCATACCATCCTCGCCTCCAATACGTCTTCCCTCAGCATCACCGAGATCGCTTCGGTCACCTACCGCGCGCCCCGCTGCCTGGGCATGCACTTTTTCAATCCCGTGCACAAGATGAAGCTGCTGGAGATCGTGCGCGCCCTGGAGACCGACGAACCCACGCTTGCCGCCGCGGTCGAAGTAGGCAAGCGCATGGGCAAGGAAGTGGTGGTGGTAAAGGAGTCTCCGGGGTTCATCACCAGCCGCATCAACGCCATGATCGGCAACGAAGCGTTTTACATGCTGCAGGAAGGCGTGGCCTCCGCCGCCGATATCGATAAGGCCCTGAAGCTCGGCCTGAACCATCCCATGGGGCCGTTCGAACTGGGGGACCTGGTCGGCCTCGATACCCGCCTGCACATCCTCGAGTACCTGCACAAATCCCTGGGAGAGAAGTTCCGCCCCTGCCCGCTGCTGGTGCAGTACGTCAAGGCCGGCCGCCTGGGCCGTAAGTCCGGCCGCGGGGTGTACGAGTACCCGAAGTAGATG
Organism: Terriglobales bacterium; assembly: GCA_035454605.1. NCBI lineage: Bacteria > Pseudomonadati > Acidobacteriota > Terriglobia > Terriglobales > Terriglobales bacterium. Next base: position 524 of record DATIGQ010000100.1, on the reverse strand, counting down.
AAGGGTGGTAGGACTTCGGCTAAGTCACTAGGGCAGTGCACCGGGGCTTGCGCCCGATCCGCGACTTCCGCTACCACGCCCAGTCCACCCTCGGCGGACGACGCATAACAACCCAGCGCTTCCAGCACCGGGCATGCGGTTCGCCTAAACCTTTTAGGTCCTGTGAGGACGACCACAGCGTGGGTTGCGTAATCCTCGCCGCTCACTCGCTGTTCCGCACTCGTCCCCGAATGATTCCCTTCACCCGCTCCGGTGTGACGCCGTGGTGGTACTCCTGGGCGAGCGGATGGTCGGTGTGCTCGAGTTCGAAATGCGGGCGCCAGCCGGGCCCCTGGATGTGCGCGTACATCTTCAGGTTTAGAGTGTCGGGATACTCGGGAATGTGGTTGCTTAACCACGAAAACATTGGAGGTAGCTCGACACGTTTCGGGTCGTCGTGCATTTCCAGCAGCTTGTGAAAATTCACTTTGCTGAGCGACCCCCAGACACCCCACACGAAGTATTGGTCCGTGCCGATGATTGGC
>DATIGQ010000099.1 GCA_035454605.1 Terriglobales bacterium | reverse complement strand
GTGTGAAAGAACAAGTCGCGGGCTTATATGCCCACCGCCTTGCGGAGAAGGGCTTCATCACGGTCGCCGCGGATGCCGCTTATCAGGGCGCCAGCGGTGGCAAGCCGCGCAATGTCGACAAACCCGCATACCGCATCGAGGACATCCATGGCATGGCGGACTTCATCACCGGCTACCCGGGTGTCGATGAAGCGCACCTGGGCCTGCTCGGCATCTGCGGCGGCGGCGGATACTCGCTGGCCGCGGCGCAAACCGACAAGCGATTCAAGGCGATTGGTGACGGTGAGCATGTTCAATTCCGGGTAACCGTTCACGGGTTAGCGATGGGCAGGAGTGGGCGGGCTCAGGGGCCGGCGGGCATCAGCGATGGGGCGGGCTCGTTTCGGAACGAAGCCTGCACCGCCTCGACGAGATAGGCGAACACGTCCCGTTTCTGGACGGCGCAGGTGGCGATGGCCGTCCAGATGCGCTCGCAGAACTGGCGCCCCTTCCTGCCGCGGGTGCCCTGGGTGATTAGGCGGTCGATGACGACGAAGCGGATGGCCTGCTCGGCCCGGTTGTTGGTCGGCTCGATCTCCGGGGTGGTGACGAACTCGAAGTAGGCGGCCCCATATTGCTCCAGCCGCTTGGAGAGGTTCCGGGCGGCCCGCGCTCCGGCGCTGCCCGCCTGCTCCGCCTCAGGCTCCTGGAACTTCACCGCCAGGATGCGCTCGCGCGCGGCATCCAGCTCCGAGCGGATCGCTTCGCGGCCGAGCCCCCTCTCCTGCGCCTGCGCGATGATGGCGAACATTTCCCTGATCGCCTTCAATAGCCCTCGTCCGTACGCCGGTCCGGCGCCCTCGGGCAGCTCGCACAGATAGCGGACCTCGCGGATGAGATGCGCCAGACAGAACTGTACCCGCACGTCGAAGAGGCGCATGTATTTGCGGTAGGCGCTAAAGAAGTCGCAGCCCAGCACGCCGTCGAACTCCGCGCCCAGAACGTCGACGAGAACCGAGGAACTGCGGTTGTCCTCGATCTTGAAGAGCACGTAGAGGTCGGCCCGGAACACCCATGTCCAGAACCGGTTGCCGTTGTCCCTGTGGCCGGTTTCGTCGACGTGCAGCGCGGGTTGTTCCGCGAGCGCGGCCTGGAGCTGCCCGTAGGGAGTCTCGAGCGCGCAGCTCACCTTGGCGACGAGCTTGGCGATCTGGCTGCGAGAGAGCTTGAGGCCGCACACGTTGACCAGGAAGCGCCGGATCGTGGAATAGGACGCATGCAGCGCGCATTTCATGTAGCCGACAAGCGCCGTGAGATAGGGTCCGCACAGGCCCGCCGCCGCCATGTATCCGGTGGGTTGCGCCTGGTAGGCTGCCCCGCACTCCACGCATCGGCACGAATGGTAGTGATGCTCCTCCTTCCACAAGGGCACTTCCCGGATCTCGACCTGTTGGACAACCTTCGGCGCCCAGCCGGGCTCCGGCATCCCCTCGCCGCCGCAATGGGGACAGGTGCCCGGATAGTGCTCGAAGGGCGGCGCGCTCAGTTCGGCCGCGGCAAACGGAGGACGCCCGTGGCGCGGATGGCCGGGCTGGCCGCCGATCCTGCGCTTGGTGCCCCCGGCAGGCCTGGGCTTGGGTTTGACGATGTCGCTGGAGGGCGGCTTGGAGGAGGTGCGCGAGTTCCTGCCCAGGGCCGCGATCCTGGCTTCCTGCAGTTCGATCCGAGCCTGGGCCTCCGCCGCCTCCCCGCACAGCCGCGCATTGACGGCGCGGAGGATCGCGTTCTCCTCGCGCAAGCGTGCGCAGGATTCGCAATGAAGTGTGCCGAAGATCATGGCTAGCTTTCCTGCGCGGCATCGCCGCGCGCTTCCGGCATCCCTTCGATCCGGCGAAGGCGCTCCCGGAAGCTCCGGTGCAGGGGATAGACAAGCACGTCGCGCACGGGTTCCGCGTTGCGATGCGCGCGATCGTTTCGCCCCCGGCCCCGGGTCTCCCCGAGCCGGCGCCAGTTGGAGGCGCGGTAGCAGGTGCCCGCGAAGCGCGCCCGCTCCACGAAGGTCTCCGCCAGCACGATGGGCGTCGCGTAGCGCTCCATCCAGTCGCGCCGCAGCCGCCGCAGGCAGTGTCCCAGAAGGAAGGAGGCCAGATGCGGCACCCGCACCCAGGGGAGAATCACGAAGCGGTCGTTGTTGACGACTGCGTGCAGGTTGGCCTCGCGCCCGGCGCGATCCCACCCGATGAAGGCGTCCCGGCAGGCCACCTTCCACGCGGCCGGCCCGAAGCCGATGGCCGCGACGACGCGCTCGCCGCAATGGCACAGATACTTGAGCGAGGCACCCACGGGCTGCCGGTATCCCAGATAGTGATAGTGCGCGACCAGGGAGTTGTGGAGACGCGTGTCCGCGTTCCCCTTCGCCAACTCGACCCGGACCTGCGGGCGGATGCGCGAGAAGGGCGCTTCCATCGCCGAGGTGTCCATTGGCGGCAGGGGCCCCACCGTGTTGGTGCATCCAGGCCGCCGCGCCGACTTTCGCTTCGCGGGCAGCACGATCAGACCCTTGCGCTCGAGCTGCCGCAGCAAGTCCCGGCAGGCAATCTCCCGATAGCTCCCGTTGGCCTGGCGCCAGTCCCACAGCCGGCACAGGACCTCCGAGACATGCGTGCGCCCCCGTACCCCCTCGCGCGCAATCAGCCCGCCGATGAGCGCGACTTCCCCAGCTCCAATCTTGCGTCCGCGAACGATGATCTCCTTGTCCATCGCCGCCACTCGTAAACCCACCGAGAATTAGACGCCAGCTTTTTCTTCTCCTTCTTCAAACTACCCCGTGAACGGCTACGTAGGTCGAAATGATCCTTGTCCCTGCGGCAGCGGCAAGAAATACAAGAAGTGCTGTCTGGAGGCTGAGGGACCGCAACAAGGAGTGGCGGTCGCGTGGCAGGCTGGCGCTCCATCGACTGGTCAGACGCTGGTCACGGAGTTGGACGATCTCTCGAACAGCGTGGTTGATTTGATTGCATCGCGTGACTTG
>DATIGQ010000098.1 GCA_035454605.1 Terriglobales bacterium | reverse complement strand
CTTGCCGTCCGGCGTGATGGCAGTCACAAAAAAGTCCAGGTTAATGTGCCGGCCTCCACCTGCTTCCTCCGCGCTGAACGAAGTCGCCGGCACCAGGAACTGCACCGTGACCTTGGCTTGCGCCGCCGGCGCCGTGGGCGGCACTACGCGCGCATCGAACGTGACCATGGTGGCATCGCCGGAACCACGCAGCATCAGCTTTTGCATTTCTTCGTCGCGCTGCTTGGCGTCGATCTTGGCCGGGTCCACCGCGTAGTAGCCGCGGCGATAGCGGAGTTCCACGCCCGGCCGCGTCACGGAGATCTTGATCTTGCGGAACGAGCCGTCGAACTTCTTCCTGTCCGGGTAATAACCCAGGTTGTAATAGCTGTCGGCGTCGCTGAACACCAGAGCGACTGCGGCATCGATGTCGTTGCGGTTGTAATAGGCCCGACCACCGGTTTGCTGCGCTAGCTCCTGCATCACTCCCTGGTTGGAGGTGATCGAGGCACCGAGGCTTTGCACCTCCGCGCCAAACTCGTGTCCCATCTTCAGCAAACCGGCGGCATTGAGCCCACTACGGCTGGCGTCGGCAATCTGCTGCGCCCCGATCAATCCTCGCGCGTCCACAGGGTACACGGCCACTTGCGAGTCGGCCAGCAAGGCGGCCGTGCGGCGAATCTCATCCACCCGGCCCTGCCGGAGCTGTTGGCTGTATGCGAAAGCTGTGTTCTCCTCTGCGATGGGCGGCGGCGCCGTGGGATCGTTGGCGCGCGTGGGCGTGTAAGTTACCGCAGCGTCCTCCGGGGTGAGCGTGAAGGGAAAGGCGGCGGATACCCAAACCAGATTCTTGCGTCCTGGCATGCCGCTGACCATGCGCCCGATGGCACGCAAGGACTCCAGCGTGACGCCCATGCGAACCTCGAGTGCCGTTACGGCCTGTTCCTGCTCGAAATGCTCGATCGCGCCCAGAATGTATTGCGCCCGTGGCCGCGGCGGGGAATAGCCTCGCGTACCCAGCGTACCCACGTCTTCTGGCACCGCTGAGGTCACACGCTGCTCCGCGGGGGTAGTGGCTGTCTCTCTCGCGCTCTCCGGGCGCCAGCTTTCCAGCGCGGCCCGCAAGAGAGCTGGGTCGCTAGTGAACCCTTGCAGCCGGTAGAGCCCTCGGCCCAGGGCTAGCACCGCCATGCGCTGGCCGGGCTGGTGCTGCGTCTTGACGTACTCGATCAGCTTCTGCCGCACGAAGGCCTGGTTCTGGAAAGGTGAATTCAGGCCGTCCACCAGCAGAATGGTAACGGCGCCCTGTGCCATTTGCGCTTCTGGCCGGTTGCTGTAAATGTTCGGCGGAAGAACCGGGGCGGCTGCCGGGCCGGCCGTCTTATGCACACTGAAGACGCTGACCTTCTGTTTCTTGCCGCTCTCCTCGAGCGTGAAATCCGTCGGCTTCAGATCGGTGACCGGATTGCCGCTCTTGTCCACGGCAATCACGTCCACCATCACCAGGCGGGTAGTCACGCGGATGACGGGTGATACCTGGGTGTCGGGCTGCTGTGCGACCAGAAACAGAGCTGCGCCGGAAATCACCAGCAAAGCCAGGAACTGGATTGTCTTGCTGCGCATCATGGCGATTCCTCCTGATGGAGTTGGGGCCCGCGAGGCAAGGATCAATTGTAGGGCCGGCGCCGGCGCACGGGAGGCTCGTCCGTAGGCTCAGGCGGGCTGACTTCGACGCGTCGCGCCGCTTTTTCGCCTGCGGTGAACACCCGCTCCTCGTTCCGGCCGATGCGCCGGTGCGCGTATAACCCTTCAAGCACGAACTCGGCTGCCGCCACCAGCACCGCCGGTGGGTCTTTGGGCTTCACGCCCAAGGGGGCGAGTTGCTCCAGCAAGCCTCCGATGTGGCGCAGACCATCGAATGCCTGCGTGGAATCCACGTCCTCGTCCAGCCGGATGGAGCCGCCCAGGTCGAACCACTGCACAACATGTTGCAGGCCGGCGCCCGAGAAATAGCCGTCAAACGTGCGGGCGATGGCGGTGCGAATCAGTTCGCGGGCCACGGCATCGCCTCCCCGCATTTCGCCCTCGTACTCCAGTTCCAGCTTGCCGGTCAGCGCGGGCAAGGCGGCATAGACGTCGCTCAGCCGCGGAACCACCAGCGTCTCGCTGCCGCGGATGGCCCGACGCTCGGCGTTCGACACCACGTTCTCCAGGCAACTGATGGCGAGGCGCTGGCTTACGCCCGAGCGCTTGTCAATCTTCTTGTCTTCCCGCGCTACGAAGGCGGTGGCCTCGATGACTTCAGCCACGAACTTGGGAATGACCAACTGCATGCCGTCGCGCGTCGTCCACGCTTCCTGGGCCGTGATCTGCATACCTTCGGCGAGCGTGGCCGGGTAATGGGTGCGGATTTCCGAGCCGATACGGTCCTTCAGCGGCGTCACGATCTTGCCGCGCGCTGTGTAGTCCTCCGGGTTGGCCGTGAATACCAGGGCCACGTCGAGCGGCAGGCGCACCGGGTAGCCCTTAATCTGAACGTCGCCTTCCTGCATGATGTTGAACAGCCCGACCTGGATCTTGCCGGCCAGGTCGGGCAATTCGTTGAGGGCAAAGATGCCGCGGTTGGAACGCGGCAGCAGACCGTAGTGCATGGTCAGCGTACTGGAAAGTTCGTGCCCACCGCGGGCGGCTTTGATGGGGTCGATATCGCCGATAAGGTCGGCAATGGTCACATCCGGCGTCGCCAGTTTTTCAACGTAGCGCTGCTCGGGTGCGAGCCAGGCGATGGGCGTAGCGTCCGCTTCGGCGGCGAGGCGTTCATGGCACGCAAGGCAGATGGGTGCGTAGGGATTGTCATGGATCTCGCAGCCGCGCACACAGGGCAGCATCGGGTCCAGCAGGCCGGTGAGCGAACGCAGGATACGGCTCTTGGCCTGCCCGCGCAGGCCCAGCAGGATGAAATTGTGCCGCGAGAGGATGGCGTTCACGATCTGCGGCACTACCGTGTCGTCGTACCCGATGATTCCGGGGAGAATCTCCTCCTTGCGATGGAGCTTGGCGATCAGGTTCTCGCGCAGCTCGTCTTTTACCCGCCGCCCGCGGACGCGTTGTTCACAGAATTCGCTGCTCCGGCGCAGCTCACCGAGTGTCTGAGGAAGGGCCATGACGGAAGAAGTCCCCTTGAGCTTTATGCCAGCGATTATACGCCGCGCGCAACCACGGCCCGGCGGGTGACGCGCATCGCCGGGTCAGATCGCGTGACCGTTTCCGCCGGCCACGCGCCGCACCTGGATGGAGCGGCGCATCCGCGGCAACAGCGCCTGGTAATACTCGATGACCGCAGAAACACGCTGCGGTTCCGAGCGCATGCCCAGCAGCGTCTGTTTGAAGTCCAGGTCGAGCGGCAAAGGCGCGACCAACTGATAAGAGAGTTCGCCGGCGCCAGGCATGGGAGAGGGAGCTTCGACGCCCGCCACCTCGACGACCTCGTGGTACAAGCGGATGGCGCGCTCGATTTCATGCTTTTCCGTGGCGCCCAGTTCGTCGTCGAAATAGGTCACTTCGGCCTGCAGGAAAGCACGATCCTGGTTCAGTCCCACCAACTCAAAGCGCTGCCGGCCCTGGGTGAGGATGTCGAGACGGCCGTCCTCATACTTCTTGGTGACTTCGAGAATCTCTGCCGTGCACCCCACCTCGGCCAGCGTCTCTCCCTGCGAGCGCACGACGCCGAACGAGCGCTTCGCCGCCATGCATTCCCCGATCATTTCCTTGTAGCGCGGTTCGAAGATGTGCAGGGGCAGGGGTGCGCTGGGAAAGAGCACGACGTCGAGCGGGAAAAGGGCAATGAGCGAACTCATACCGGGCCTGGCGCCCTTAGCATACGCCTGCGAACCGTGCGTTGCAGCGCTTGACTTGCTTGTGGCGAGGCCATTCAATGCTCGGCATGGAACTCGCGGGAAAGGTCGTAGTCGTCACCGGAGCATCGATGGGCATCGGCGAGGCGCTGGCCAGAATCTTCGCCGACCATGCTGCCACTGTAGTGCTGAGTTCACGCGACGCGGGGCGCGCCGAGGCGGCGCGGCAACGCATCGGTCACACAGAACGGACCCTGGCGATGGCCTGCGACGTGCGTCGCCGTGAGGACATCGAGCGCATGGTAGCCGCCACCCTGGAGCGCTTCGCTCGCATCGACGTCTGGATCAACAACGCCGGGCACGGGCTCATCGACTCCATTGCCACCCTGGACCTGGCCGCCTGCCGGAGCATGTTCGAAACCAATCTGTTCGGCGCCATCGCGTGCACGCAGGCGGTGGTGCCGGTGATGAAGAAGCAGGGTTCGGGCGCCATCATCAATATATCCAGCGTCGCCGGGCATATCGCCGTTCCCTACAGCGGCGCGTACAGCGCGACCAAGTTTGCGCTCAACGCCGTCGGAAGGACGGCACGCATCGAGCTCCGGGGAACCGGCATCAACGTGCTGACCGTCTGTCCCGGCTTCATCGCCACCGACTTTGCCGTGAACGCCGTGAAGGGCAAAGAACGCATGCGGCTGGGCACCGCCGCGCGCAAGGGCATCTCTGCGGAGCGTGTTGCCCGCGCTGTTCTGGTTGCCTATCGGAAAGGGAAGCGTGAGGTCGTTGTGCCCTGGAGGGACCACATCTTCATCAAGCTCTACCAACTGTTCCCGCGCCTGCTGGAGCACGTCATGGCGCGCCTGCTACGTCCGGCGGACCAGGTGATCGCAGAGGCCATGGCAGACTCGGGAAGTCGCTAAGCATGAGCCGTGGCCTCGAGGCCTTGAAGCGGCAATTGACAGGACGTCCCTACTTGCTTTTAGATTGCGCTTGACGAAGTCGGGCCCCTATCTCAAACGGCACATGGTGCCGGGGGACTACATGAGCAGAGTCCGCCTCCCGTCCTTGCGCCCGGTCCTGGGCGCTCTGCTGGTCGCCACTGCGCTTGCCGCCCCTACGGAGGCCGGGCAATCGCTCGAGCTGGAACGTGAGAATTGCCGCCGCATGCTCGAGGTCGTAGCGTCTCACATCGAGAAGGAATACTACGATCCCGCATTCGGCGGCCTCGACTGGAAAGCGGTCGTGGCCGACGCGCGGCAAGGCATCGAGCAGGCCAATTCCTACGTCGGAATGGTGGTGGCCATCTTCAAGGCCGTGGAGCGCTTGCAGGATGGACATACTCGATTCATCCCGCCGCCCTGGCAGCATCGGTATTTCTTTGGTTTCCAGGCCAAAGCTTTTGGGGATGAGGTTTACATCTGGGATTTGAAGAAGAAAGGCGTCGCCGAGAGGGCTGGACTCCAGATCGGCGACCGGATCCTTAGCGTCAACGGCGCCCGGGCGGAACGGAGCACCTGGAGCACGCTAATTGCATTCTTGCGTTTCTATGCGCCGGCTCCGAAGCTACACATCGGTTACTCCCGCCACGGAGGTCCGATGCAGACGGTTCAGCTGGAAGGCAGGGTTGAGATCTCGCCGGCCGTGACCAACACTTTGGATTCTCACTACGTGAATGACCTGATGCGCGATTTCGAGGATCCCAAGACCGAAGCAAGCCGCAAGGAGGGCGTATACCGTTACGCGCCTCCGGATAAAGATGGCATCGGCTATCTGGAACTGCGCGATTTTGAGATGAGCGAATACTTCATGTCTCTCCTGACCAGCAAGATCAAGAATGCGAAGGCAGTCGTTGTCGATCTGCGCGGGAATCAGGGTGGCGGCATCGATACGCTCAGCTACATGACCGGCCTGTTTGAGTCCGAGCCGGCCAAGGTCGCTGACATTGTCGGCCGCCGGAAGACCGAACCGATCAAAGTCAAGGTGCGGAAGCCGAACATCCAGGCGCCTCTTTACATTCTCGCGGACAGTGAAAGCGCCAGCGCCGCTGAGATCTTTGCGAGGTTCTTCCAGCGGAAGGGACGCGCCGTGGTCTTGGGCGACCGCACGGCCGGGAGTGTGAAGGCCGCCCGTGTCTTCTCCGATCAAGTCGGCTCAGACATTGTTTCTCCCTACGCGACCGAGGTCTCCGTCGGCCGAGTCGTCCTGGAGGGCGGCGAGGAGATCGGGGATGGCGGCGTCACCCCCGACTCGCCGTGTCTGCCTTCGGAGGATGATCTGCGTCAACGGAAGGATATCTGCCTGGCGAAGGCATACTCGATGGCCAAGGGACGGCTTCAAGGCACGGGACAAGAGCTTCGCTCATCACTGAACTGAAGACCGATGGAGCGCACTACCCGGCCCCTTGGCCCAACTCCGCCAGCATCGCTTCCATCTCCGACTTCGCGTGGGCGTTGCCTGCATTCTCGGCGGATGCGATGCCGCGGCGCAGCATGGTGCGCGCCTCGTCGGTGCGGCCGGCAGCAGCCAGCGTCTGCGCAGCCATGAAGTAGCCCGCGGTGTAATCCGGATGCTGTTCCAGCAGCTTGCCAAAGTGCTCGAGTGCGGTTTCCACCTGTCCCAGCTTCGAGTATTCCATGGCCAATCCGTAACGGGCGAAAGCGTCCTGCGGATATTCGGCCAGGAACTGCGACAGCATCTCAATGCGATTCGTCATAGGGCTGGATGTCCGCGGTCAATCATCAATCCTTTGTCTGCAATCGTCAATTGTCTGTGGTTGCGGTTTACCGATTAGAATGTCGTTCCTGCTTCTGGAGAATCCTTTCATGCCCGAATCACAGCGCGATCTCACTCCCCGCCCGGTGAAAGACTCGCAATCCGAGATGGCTGAAGTCGTTCTGCCCAACGACACCAACCCGCTCGGCAACCTGCTGGGCGGCAGGCTGATGCACCTGATCGATATGGCCGGGGCCATGGCCGCGCATCGCCACTCGCGCAGCTACGTGGTCACGGCTTCCATGGATCACCTGGACTTCTTGGCGCCCGTCCACGTGGGCGACCTGTTGATCCTGCGCTCGTCGGTGAACCGTGCCTTCCGCACCTCTATGGAAGTGGGCGTGAAGTGCTGGGTGGAAAGCTACCTGAACAACAGCACGCGCCACGTCAGTTCCGCCTACCTGACGTTCGTAGCCGTGGACGCCCAGGGCAACCGCCAGCCGGTGCCTCCGGTCGTGCCCGAGTCGGAGGACCAGAAACGCCGCCACGCGGATGCCGAGCGCCGTCGCGCCGCCCGTCTGGCGGAAAGCGAGCGCCGCCGCTCCGCCCACAAATCCGGAACTGGGCCTCGGCCGTAATCCTGGCAGGGGCCAATGCGGCTGGTGTGACGTCCGTCACAGCGGGGCCTTGTCCCTTGCCATAGATTCACATGTGAAGCGGCGTCGGATCCTAGCCCCTGACGCATTCGGAGGAGACGATTTCGGTGGAACAATTCACAGTCCTTCTCGCCCTCGCCATCCCCTCGGTGGCGTTGCCCTTCGCACTACAGGACTTTGTCCGCTACCTGCGCGCCCGCAAGTAACTCCTGGTTGTCAGCGTGGATCGCCTCCCCGCGCCCAACATCCATTCCGACTACCGCTTGGGGAACGGCCGTTTCGGCCCTCAGCCGGGCCCGTCCACTTAGAGGGCAACCTGTCCCGGCGTCTGGCACTTGGTTACAGTTTCGGATTCCCACCGTCACTAGGACAGGGCGGTTGAGCCTAGTTCGGGAAACTGGCGGCCCATCCGTTGCGTATTCTTAAGAAGCCATTCTTGTCCGGCGATTGATGCGGCCACGCGATCTCATCCTCGACACCCTTCATACGCTGAAGGCCCACAAGCTGCGCACCGCGCTGACCATGTTCGGCATTGCTTGGGGAATCGTTTCCATCGTGCTCATGGTGGCGGCCGGAGAGGGGCTGCGCGTGGGCGAGCGCAAGATGTCAGAGGGTTTCGGGAAGGACCTGATGATCGTCTTTGCCGGCCGCACCAGCCTGCAGGCCGGAGGGCTGCGAGCCGGGCGCCGCCTGCGGTGGCAGATGGACGATGTGCCTGGTATCGCCGATAACGCTCCGGATTGCCGTTATGTCCTTCCGGAATTGGGGCAGAACGATATCCGCATCCGCAGTCCCTACAATGACGCCGCCATCACCGTAACGGGTTCGGACCCCGCGTTTGCGGATATCCGCAGCATCGATGTGGAGGAGGGCCGTTTCTACAACGAGGAGGACGTACGCGCAGGCCGCCGTGTGGCGTTTCTGGGATCCGAAGCTCGCCAGCAGCTCTTTGGCACCCGGCCGGCTATCGGCGAAACCATTTTCTTGAACAGCATCCCCTACCGGGTGATCGGATTGATGCATAACAAGAAGCAGGACTCCAGCTACGACGGTTGGGATGTGCGCAAGGTCTTTGTGCCGATTTCCGCCATGATCCGCGATTTTCCGAACCGTCCCCCCGATCCACCCGGCACGTTGGACCGCCTGCTGGTGGCGCCGCATTCGATTGAGCAGCACGCGGCTTGCAAAGCACAAATCCGGTTGGTGCTGGGCCGGATCTATCGTTTCGACCCGCGCGATGAAGAGGCAGCCAGCATCTGGGACACGATCGAGAATGCCAAGGCCTTCCGGCGCATGACGGAGGGCATGAAGTACTTTCTGGGGGCCGTCGGCATCGTGACCTTGTTCCTGGGCGGGATCGGCGTGATGAACGTGATGCTGGTTGCCGTGCGCGAGCGTACTCGCGAGATCGGGATTCGAAAGGCGGTAGGCGCAACCCAAAGCGCCATCATCCGGCAGTTCTTTTTCGAAAGCGCAATGGTGGCGCTGACCAGCGGCGCCGTCGGTCTGGCAATTGCGTATGGTCTGTGCACCCTGGTGAACCTGCTGCCCATGCCGGACTATTTCGCTGGACTGTTGCCCACCTGGTATTCAAGCCTGCTTGCGGTCGGCTTGCTGGGGACCGTTGCCGTCTCGGCGGCGCTCTACCCGGCTCGCAAGGCTGCTCGCGTTGATCCGGTCAAAGCTTTGCACTACGAGGCTGGAGGATAGCCGAGCCATGGTGCAACAGCTCATCCGCGAGGCTTGGGCGGCTCTCAGCCGTAACCGGGTGCGTAGCTCTCTGACCATGCTGGGCAGCGCCTGGGGTATCGTCACCGTCACTCTCCTGATGGCATACGGTGGAGGTTTCCGCGCGGTGCTGGTGAATGCTTTCGAAGCCTTTGGACGCAGTGCCGTCATCTGTTGGCCACAGCAAACCAGCGAGCAAGCCGGCGGACAGCGAGCGGGCAAGAGAGTCCGGTTCGAACAGGCCGACCTGGAGCAGGTACGGGCCCAGGCCTCATTGGTGAAGACCGCATGCTTGGAAACGGTCCGCTGGTTGCCCGTAACTTACAACGAACAGCTCATCAACACTGCGGTGCGCGGCGTCTGCCCCGAATATGGCGAGATGCGCAATGAGGTCCCCAACGACGGCCGGTGGTTCAACGCGGCGGACCTCTACGAACGGCGCCGGCTGATCTTTCTCGGAGGTCGCGCGCGCCAGCGGCTCTTCGGCACTTCGTCCGCAGTGGGCAAGGAAGTCCGCGTCGCCGGGGTACGCTTCACCGTAGTCGGCACCATGGATCGCAAGCTGCAAATGAGCAATTACTTCACCAGCGATGACGAGTCGGTCTTCATCCCTTTCACTGCGGCGGGCGACCTGTGGAACACCCGCTATGCCAGTGTGCTGTTGTTCGCGCCCGTCGCGCCGCAGTTTGAGAAGCGGGCCAAGGCCCAGGTGCTGGCGGCGGTTGCGGAACGCCAGGGCTTCGCTCCCAACGACGAAAAGGCCATTCAGATGTTCGGAAGGGAGGAATTCCGGCCCATCATCGACGGCATTACCATTGGCCTGCAAGTGCTCCTGGCTTTCATCGGCACGCTGACCCTGGGCATTGGCGGCGTTGGTGTGATGAACATCATGCTGGTTTCGGTGGACGAGCGCGTGCGCGAGATCGGCCTGCGGCGGGCCCTGGGTGCCACTCGCCGTCAGATCCAGGGTCAGTTCCTGGCCGAAGCCTTGATTCTCATGCTGATGGGGGGCGCCTGCGGATTCGTACTGGCCTACTTCATTGCCGCGGTCACGCCTACCTTGCCGATGCTGGGGCCGCTCTTTGAGGACACATCGGGCAAGGGCGATATTCGCCTTCACATCTCTCTGGCCACCGTTTTCACCTCGACTGGAATCTTGGTTGTGATCGGGTTGTTGAGCGGCTTAGTGCCCGCCCTGCGGGCCTCCCATCTGGAGCCGGTCGAGGCGCTCCGCTACGAATAGCTGGGGGCCAGATGGTCTGAGCCGCCAGCACTTCATCGGCTACCCGCAGTCCCCCAAGTAGCCGGCCGGCTAGCCTTGTGGGGGATGCTCGCGTGTCTCCCACTTCACCAGTTTCAAGTCGAGCACGAAAATCGCGTAGAGCGTGGGCACCAGCAGCAGGGTTACGAAGGTGGCCACGGTGAGCCCGCCGATTTGCGCGTAGCACAGCGGCTCCCACAGCGGGCCTCCGTGTGAGGCCAGCGGAAACAGCGCAATCACGGTAGCGCCCACGGTAATCATCACCGGCCGCAGGCGGACGATGCCGGCGTCGAGCAGAGCCTCCATCAGCGGTTCCCCCAGGGCGTGCCGTTCTTCGATGAAGTCGAAGAGCACGATGACGTGGCTGACGATCACGCCCACCAGGCTGGCGATTCCCAGGAAGGCCATGAATCCGAACGGAGCGCCCATAATCCACAGCGCTCCCAACGCGCCCACCATCCCATAGGGAATGGCGGCGAACACAAGGAACGGCTTGATGGCGTTCTTGAATTGCATCACCAATGCCAGGAAGATGAGAAACACGGAAATGGCCATGACGATGGCCAATTCCACGAAACCCTCCACTTGTTTCTCTTCTTCGCCGCCGATTTCCAGTCTGAAGCCCGGAGGCAGCGCGTCCGAAACTTCCTGGATGCGAGCGCGCGCGCCATTCAAGACCTCGGAGGGGAGCACGCCGGCTACGGGAAACGCCGACACCGTGATTGTCCGGAACTGATTGCGCCGCCGCAGCTTCTCTGTCTCCAGCGCATACTCCACGTTGGAGACCTGCCGCAAGGGGATCTTCTGCGTTCCCTGCAGGGCATACACGTAAAGATTCTTGATGTCCGAGAGCTGGGCTCGTTCTTCCATGCGCAGGCGCGCCACTACGGGAATCTGCTTGTCGCCCTCGCGAAGCGTAGTCACGCTCTGTCCGCTCATGGCCGTGGCCGAGGCGGCGGCGACGTCGAGGTTGGAAACACCAGCCAGATTGGCGCGGTCAGGGTCCGTGCTCAGCCGCACACTGAAGCTCTCATCTCCCCAGTCATCGCGAATCCGCGTCGCCGTGGGGATGGCACGGAAGATTTGCTTGATCCGCTCTGCTTCTGCACGCAGGGCGGGAATGTCGGTTCCCGATAGACGGATGGAAACGGGGATGCCTACGGGTGCGCCGGTTTCGAGCTGGCGGACGTCAATGCGCGCGCCCGGGATGCGTGATGAGAGCGCCGCCTGCAAGGGACCCACCAGGTGCTGCGTGTCGTGCTTGTCCTTTACCTGAATGATGATCTGCGCATAGTTGAGCTGTTGCAGCTCCGGCGAGACAGAGTTCCAGAAGCGCGGCCCGCCCCCGCCCACGAACGTGGTGAGCGACTCCAGCACCTGGCGTGGCTTGCCGTCGTCTCCCGGATGTTCCGTGCCGTACTCCTGTGTGACTTCCTCGATGACGTGCTCGGCCGCACGCGCAGCATGATCGGTAGCGATCAGGGGGGCATCCTCCGGCAGCCAGACGTCCACGTACGAGAGATAGGCGAGGTCTTTGGGGAAGAACTGCTGCTTCAACTGGCTCATGAAGAATGCACCCAAGCCAATGAAGACCATTGAACCCGCCAGCACCTTCCAGCGATGCTCGATGGCCCAACTTCCCACACGGTAGTAGAAGGCCGGGAAGCCATGCTGGCGACGTTCCTCCACCGGCGGTTCGGGGTGGGGGCGCAGCAGGTAATAGCCCAGCAACGGAATGAACGTCATGGAAACAATGCGTGAGGCAACCAGCGAGCAAGCGATCACCACCGGCAGGCTGTAGAGGAACTTGCCCGTGTCACCGCTCAAGAGCAGGAATGGCAGGTACGCCACAATGTTGGTGATGGTGGCGTAGAGGATGGCGGTAGCCAGCTTGGTCGGCCCCAGCCAGGCCGCGATCACCGAGGGATGGCCAATAGCCAGATCGCGCTTGATGGCATCTCCGGCGACCACCGGATCGTCCACCAGCAGGCCCAAGGCGATGATAAGAGTCGCGATCGACACCTGCTGCAGGTCGATCCCCAGCACATACATCATTCCGTAGGTCATGGCCAGCGTGATGGGGATGGAGAACGCCATCAGCACCGCCGAGCGCCACTCCCAGAACCCGATTAGTGAGACCAGGACCACCAGGATGATGGCTTCGTAAAGGCTCTTCATGAACAGCTCGACGGACTCGGTCACCTGCAGAGGCTGGTCCGATGTCCGGGCCAGGATCAGGTCCTCGGGCAAGCGCTTCTTCAGGTCTGCCAAAGTCGCGTCGATGGCTTCGCCGAACTCCTCGATTTGCTGTCCCGAGCGCATCTGCACCGCCAGCGTGATGGCCCGGTTGCGGTGCCATCGCCCTTCGGCATCGCGCCAACTGTAGAAGTTGAGATAGCGCGGCGGGCTTTCGTAGTTCCGGGCGATATCCACCACGTTGCGCAAGTACACGGGCGCGCCCGAACCGCTGATGGGCAGCAGCACATCGCCGATCTCCTTCTCGCTCTTGAATTCGCCCGAGGGATCGATGGTGATGTTCTTGCCTTCGACGTCGAACTGGCCGCCCGGCAGCGTGATGTTGCGCGCCCGGAGCACGTTGGGAAGGTTCGCCGGCTGCAAGCCATAGCTCGCCAGCCGCTCTTGGGAATAAAGCAAAAACACGCGTTCCTGCAGCACGCCGGAGCGGCTCACCTTGGAGACGAGCGGGATGGTCTGGATGGTTTTCTGGATCAGGTCGGTGAAGTCGTCCAGTTCTCGGTAGCTGTACTTGTCGCCCGCGGTCGCAGCCAGCTTTGCTTGAGTTTCCGCAGGGTCCCGGATGACCACCGGCGGCCAGGTGTCCGGGTGAAATTCGGATTGCCGCAAGTGCGTTTGCACGAACTCACTCATGTGGCCCAACAGGGTTGCCTCGTCGGCCGTCGAGACGCCATCTACCGCCACGAAGCCCGCGCCCTCGATGGGACGGACGTCCGATGCGTACCCCTTGTTCCGCAGGAAGCGGACGAACATCTCCAGGCCCACATGGATCACGCTGGGGTTGAGTGAGCCGGGGTAGCCCACCACCACAGTGAAGCGGGAGGTCGCAAACTGGGGCGGCGCCTGCGCCCGCGTTCGCTCGATCGCCTGCCGCACCGCCCGGGCGCGCAGCGAGATCTCCACCTCGCTGACCTTGGGACTGGCCACCGTCATCATCAGCGCCGCCGTGTCGCCGAAATCCTTGACGAAATTGATGGGGCCCGCTCCGTCGGGCAGGTCGTTAATGCTGTCCAGCTTCAGCTTGATGTCATCCAGTTCCTTCGCCGTCTCCTTGAGGTTCTTGTCCAGCTCCAGGTAGACCACCGAAACGCTGGTGCGGGAAATCGATTCGATCTTGGTGACGCGCGCGTTCTCGGCGATCTTCTCTTCGATCTTCTTGGTGACCAGTTGCTCGATCTTTTCCGCATTCGCTCCCGGCCAGGGCGTGAGCGCCACCGCCACGCGGACCGGGACCTCCGGATCCTTGCGTTGCGGCATGCTGTAGTAGCCAAACGCACCCCAGGCGCAGGTGGCCAGCAGCAGAACCCAGGACACATGCCGGGTCTCCACGAAGAACCGCGAGGTGTTGTGCGTCGTCTGGATGATTTCTGCGTCGCTCTTGCCGTGGCTCATGGTTCTCCGTTGCAGCCGGTATCGCACTCACATCAGGGGATCAAGACGACGGCGTCCCCGTCGTTCAACAACGTGGCGCCGGTGGTCACCACGCGCTCACCTACCTGCACGCCGTCAAGCACGGCTACCGTGTTGCCGTAGGCCTCTCCCAACTTCACCGGCCGCATGCGGGCAGACAGCTTTCCCTTCTCAGACCCGACCACGAATACGGCGTATTGATCCTCGCCCGTCTTCGCCCGTACCACTCCAGCCAGCGGAACCACGGGAAAATGTTGGGCGGGACCGGGTCCACCGGTTGGCAGGGTCGCAATCATGCCCACTTTGAGGACGCTCTTCGGGTTCGGGATTGTGACCTCGACCTCGAACACCCGGCTCTTGGGGTCGGCGGCCGGCGAGACGCGAGTGATGCGGCCGTGGAAGTCGGCGCCCGGCACGGCTTCCGTGGTTACCACCAGCGAGGCTCCCGGCTTCATGGTTGCGACCACCACATCGGGCACGCCGATTACGGCCTTGACGACGCTGACGTCGGCGAGGGTGAACGCTCGCGTGCCGGGCGAAGCGAGCGTCCCAATCTCAACCTCACGCTTCAGGATCAGCCCCGGGAAAGGCGCCCGCAGGGAAGCGTCGCCCATGCTGATCTGGGCCTCGGTCAGTGTGGCGCGCGCGCCTTCCAGGCGCGCTTGGGCCGAGTCGAACTGAGCCTTGGCGGCATCGTAATCGGGCTTGGTCAGGCTTTGCGAGGCAAACAGGTTCGAGGCACGCTCGAAATCCAGCCTGGCCTTTTCCAGCGATGCTTGCGCGGTTTCGAACTGCGACCTAGCCTGTTCCACCTTGGCTGTGAAGTCATCCATCCGCAACTGGGCCAGCACGGTTCCCTGAGACACCCAGTCGCCTTCCTGCAGGTGGCGTGTGCGGCCGTCCGCGCCCCGGACTTGCCGAATCTGTTGCACGTAGCCGCCTACCTTGAAGGCAAGCTCCACCTGCTGGTTGGCTTCGATGCTGGCCGAGTAGCGGACGACCTCGCCGCCACTGTGTTCCCGTACCTCTTCCACCCGCACCGGCGTAGCCGGCCTCTCCGGACTTTCGTGCTTGCTGCACCCGGCTGTCATGGCGACCAGGCCGGCCAGCAAAGTCATTCCACACAGTCTCCTCATGCGTCAGTCCTCGCCCACAGCCTTTTCGAAATCCGCTTTGGCGGTCCAGAACGAAGCCACCGCCTGTTGGTACTCGTGGCTGGCTTGCGCGACAGCGGATTCCGCCTGCAGCACCTCTTGGAGCAGCGCCGCCTGCTGTCCGTAGCGATTGGTCACTACACGCAGCTTTTCGCGATCGGCATCCTGCGCGATTTGCGCTGCTCGCAGCAGGGCGCGTGCCTCCGCCAGTCGTCGGAACTGATGGTTCACATCGACCAGCACACGGGCTTCTGCCTCCCGCAGGCTGGTCTGGGCCTGGTCGAGTGCTTTGCTTTTTTCCGCCAGTTCATTCTTTCTGCGTCCCCAGTCGAACGGTTCCCAGCTCAACTGCAGTCCGAGCGTCGTCAGGTTGCGCGGCAGGACGTCGAGGCTCGTGAACGAGACATAGTTGAAGGCGAGGCTAAGATCGGGGATGTACTCCGCCTTCTTGATGCGGCGGTCATATTCGGCCTGCTCCACCTGCAAGCGAGCCTGTCGGATCTCCGGCCGTCGCGCCAGGGCGCGCTGTTGCGAAGCCGGCAGGTCGGTCTCCAGGTAGCCGGGCTCCGCGGCCGGGCTCATCTCGAATTCGGTGCGGATGTCCCGCCCCAGCAGCAGGTTGAGTTGCTCCTTTTGGGACGCCAGGGCATTGCGCAGAGCCAGTTCGCGATACTCTGCCTGGGCGAGCCGCGCCTTGGCGTCGAGGCCCTCGGACTTGAGCGCCACCTGTTGCACTACGTAGTCGCCCATCAGGCGATCGAGTTCGCGCAGGTGCCGCACGGACTGCTCGGCGGCGTCGAGCCCGCTCTGTGTTTCCAGAGCGGCATAGTAGGCCCGCTTCACTTGGTTGACCACGTTCTGCCGCTCGGCGCGCAACTTTTCCTGGTCCACGTCCTGCGCCAGGCGGCGCTGGTGAATCCCCAGACCGATCTGGTAGAGCTGTGAAAGCGGCTGCGTCACACGCGTCAGGATGGTGGCGCTCAGCCGCCGCGGCGTGGTGATCTTCGCGTCCTCGGACGGAATGGGCCCGGTGGCAGGAAAGTCGCCAAAGGCGCCGGCAGGGAACTGAAAGCTTACTGGCTGCAGCAGTTGGGAACCGATCAGATAGACATCCAGGGATGGCAGCCGTCGCGTGCGTGCCGCGCTCAAGCGGTCCCCAGCCTTGGCCACCTCCAGGTCAGCGATCCGCAGCGAACGATTGGATTCGACCGCCTGGCTGACTGCCTGCTCCAGCGTCAGGACATCATTCGCCGCCCCTGCTGGCTCCTGACCCGAGCAGACCAGGGTAATGCCTAGAAGGGCGATGGGAAGCACTCGTCCCGCCTGCATTGTCACCTCCCGAGTGGTGGCCACGGGCACGGCCAGGCGGAGGCCAGCGAAAGTCCCACTACTGGACGCTCACATTGTCGTCGGACCACCAAGTTGAATTCGCGGAGTATACTCCCAGCGCCTTGTCGGCCCAACGGAGAATCCGGGCCAAGATCGCGGAGTTTCCGAATGCCCGAACAACAGAATCACGCCAGGCATACGCAGGCCGCCCCGCATTCCACCGAGCATCGCTTCGCCTACCTGCTGGCGGGGCAACTGGCCATGCTGCTGGTGTATCCCCTCCTGGCCGGCGACCAGCCGCGGCCGGGGCTCCTGGCGCCTTTCACCATTGCCGTGATCCTGGCCTCGCTTTATGCCATCCTGCGCGATAGGCGAGCGGCCATTTGGGGAGCGGTGCTCGGCACGCCGGCGATCGTCTTTGGACTCTTGGTCTCGGTGAGCTCGGAGGCGCCGGTGAAGAAGGCCGCACTGGCTTTCATGACTCTATTCTTCGCCTTTGCTTGCGCCACCATCTTGAAGGGCGTTCTGACCAGCCCGCGAGTCACGTCCGACACACTCTATGGCGCCATCTCTTCTTACTTGCTCGCAGGAGTCACCTGGGGGACGGCCTACGTACTGATTGAGCAGACTTCACCCGGCTCGTTCCGTTCTTCGATTGACCCCGGCCGTGCCTTGTATTGGCCGGACTTCACCTTCTTCAGTTTCGCGACGCTCACCACCGTAGGGTACGGCGATATGGTGCCCGTCAAGGGCTTCGCGCGGTCGCTGGCGCTGCTCGAGGCCGTAGCCGGGGTCATGTTCCCCGCAGTCATCATCGGCCGCCTCATTGCGTTTCTGGTCGGCGGACGCTCACGACAGGAACATGAAGGGTGAGACTGAGATGTAAGGAGTCTGGTAGGCGCGGCTGGGATCGAACCAGCAACCACCGGCTTAGAAGGCCGGTGCTCTATCCAATTGAGCTACGCGCCCAAGGGCTGAATCTGTCTCCAATCTACACCAGCGTATAATCCAGTTTTAAGTCTTTCATTCGTTTCCTTCAGGAGAGTCGCTTGGCCGCACACCCTCAAGCACCGCAAGGAGTGCCGCCTGGGCCGCAGCCGCTGCCCGGAGTACAGAACGTGGTTGCCATTGGGTCGGGGAAGGGCGGGGTAGGAAAGACCACCATCGCCGTCAACCTGGCCATCGCGCTGGCCAAGATGGGACACCGCGTCGGGCTGCTCGACGCCGATGTCTACGGTCCCAACGTCCCCCTGATGTTGGGCACTAGCCAGGCGCCGCGGGTGCTGGAAAACAACCGCATCGAACCCTTGGAGCAGTTCGGCCTCAAAGTCATCTCGGTGGGATTGTTGAACCCGGGCGACCGGCCGCTGATTTGGCGCGGGCCCATGCTGCACAAGATCATCGGGCAATTCCTGCAGCAAGTGGAGTGGGGCGAACTGGATTATCTGGTGATCGACCTGCCGCCGGGCACGGGCGATGTAGCGCTCTCGCTGGTGCAGAGCGCGCCCCTGACCGGCGCCATTGTCGTCTCCACGCCTTCGGATGTCTCCCTGCAGGACGCCCGCAAGGCGATTGAGATGTTCCGCCAGGTCAAGGTTGAGGTGCTGGGCATGGTGGAGAACATGAGCCACTTCGTCTGTCCGCACTGCCACAACGAGATTGACATCTTCTCGCGTGGAGGAGCCGAACGCACCGCGCGCCAGTTCGGCGTGCCCTTCCTGGGCGCCATCGAGCTGGACCCGGATATCCGTAAAGGCGGCGATTCCGGCGCCCCCGTGGCGCTCGAAGGCGAAGCCTCTCCGCATGCCCGCTCTATCTACGAGTTCGCCAAGACCGTGGTCCACCGCCTCAGCGAGCTAGCCGCACGGCCTGCGGACAGCTTCCTGGAGATCCGATAGGGCTCTTTTGGCACTCTTCCGGCCAGAGTGCTAATCTTGACAGGCCCTCTGTACCTCCCTAGAATTGGGGTTAGGGACGACCCTTCTAAAGTCATAGATAAGTCAATGTTTTTCAGTTAGTTAGAGCTACAGCAGGGCGCAGTTGATGCCACAGCCTGAGAACATCGGCAGGAGAGAGCGCGAAATCCTCACGGCGCTGGTGCGGACCTACATCAGCAGCGGCGAGCCGGTCGGCTCGCGCACGCTTTCCCGCAGTAATAAGGAAGGGCTGAGCGCAGCCACTATCCGCAACGTGATGGCGGACCTGACCGACGCCGGCTACCTGGAGCAGCCCCACACCTCCGCCGGGCGCGTGCCGACCGCCGCCGCGTACCGCTATTACGTGGAGCAGATCAGCGGCCAGACCAGTTTGGCGGCCGGGGACGAGGAACTGATCCACGATTCCTTCCAGGGCGTCAGCGACGTTCAGGAATTCCTGGAGCGCACCTCGCACGTGCTGTCGCTGATCTCCGCCAACGTCGGGGTGGTGGTGGCGGGAGGAGCGCGTAACGCGCTGCAGCACATTTATTTCTCCCGGCTCGCGCCCCAGAAGATTTTGGCCGTAGTGGTGATGCGTTCCGGGCTGGTGCGCGATCGGGTGCTGCGCTTGCCGCATGACTGGCCGCAAACGGAGCTCGATTCCGCGGCACGCTACCTGAACGAGAACTTCGCGGGCTGGACGATCGAAACCATGCAGGAGGAGATGTCGCGCCGCATCGAGCGTGAGCGCAGCGAGTACGACCGCTTGATGCAGTCGCTCGAGGAATTGCAGAAGCAAGGCGCGCTCTCTCCGGTCGATGTAGCGCCGGCGCAGGTGTACATCGAAGGCGCGGCCAACCTGGTGGTGAGCGAGGAAGACCGCGACCGGCTGCGCCGCCTGCTACAGACGCTGGAGGAGAAGCAGAAAGTGGCGGACCTGCTCGGCGCCTATCTGGACGCGCGCCAGGAAGCGGTGCGTGTGGTCATCGGACTGGAGGAAGCGCTGCCCGACATGCGCAATTTCGTGCTCATCGGCGCGCCCGCCCGCGTCGGCCAGGACGTAATGGGATCGCTGGCGGTGATCGGGCCGACGCGCATCGATTACCAGCACACCATCACGGCCGTCAGTTACATCGCCAAACTGTTTGACAAGCTGCTGAACGAGGAGAAATAGAACGACGATGGCGAAGGCCAACGGGAAACCCGAAGTCGAGCCGCGCGAACTGGATGTGGAGCACGAGCTGCCGCCCGCGGAAGAAGACGGCTTCATCGAAAAGCCGCAGGGGGCAGACCCGGCGCCGGCCGCGCCTCCCATGGAGGAGGAACTGGCCCGCATCACCGCCGAACGGGATGCCTTGCTGGACCGCCTGGCGCGACAGCAGGCGGAGTTCGAGAACGCGCGCAAGCGCGCCGCCCGGGACCAGGCAGAACACCGCGAGTACGCTTTGGCGGAAGCGGTGCGCTCGCTGCTGCCGGTGCTCGACAGCCTGGAGAGCGCCGGAAAGGCTGCCGCCTCCGAGGAACTGCGCGGCGGACTGGAACTGATCCGGCGGCAGTTCGAGGACACTCTCGTCAAGCTGGGCGTGCGTCCCGTCCCCGCCCTGGGGGAGGCCTTCGATCCTCATCTGCACCAGGCGGTGGAGATGGTAGACCGCGACGACGTTCCTGACCATCAGGTGGTGGAAGAGCTGCAGCGCGGCTACAAGCTCAAGGACCGGCTGCTGCGTCCCGCCATGGTGCGTGTGTCACGCAATCCCAAGAAGTAAGATGGCGATCTGAGGAATGGCGACGGCAACCAACGCCAAACGCGACTACTACGAGGTGCTGGGCGTGGCCCGCGGGGCCAGCGAGCAGGAGATCAAGAGCGCCTACCGCCGCCTGGCCATGCAGTACCATCCCGACCGCAACCCGGGGAACACCGAGGCGGAGGAGAAGTTCAAGGAAGCCTCGGAAGCGTACGGAGTGCTCTCCGACCAGGAGAAGCGCACCCAATACGACCGCTTTGGGCATGCGGGCGTAGGCGGCTTCGATGCGTCGGCGGGCTTTCCCGATTTCGCCGACATCTTCAGCGATCTTTTCGGTTTCAGCGACATCTTCGGCACCGGCGGCCGGCGCCGCACACGAGCGCAGCGCGGTCCCGATCTGCGCGACGACCTGGTGCTGACCTTTGAAGAGGCGGCATTCGGCATCACGCGGGAAGTCAAGATTCGCCGCCGGGAAAGCTGCGAGACCTGCAAGGGGCACGGTTCCGAGCCCGGCCACGCTCCGGCCATGTGCTCCACCTGCCATGGCCGTGGCCAGGTGCAGTACCAGCAAGGATTTTTCGCGGTGGCTCGCACCTGTCCTGCCTGCGAGGGCGCCGGGCGCGTGGTCACGCATCCCTGCCACAAGTGCAAGGGCGAAGGGCGCGTGGTGCAGGAACGAACGCTGGAGG